>CAJUJZ010000045.1 GCA_910586745.1 uncultured Mucispirillum sp.
TGAGAATAATAATAAACTTATAAGAAAATTTATTAAAAAGAAAACTGATATTAAACATTTTTCAGCTGCTTATATTAAAAAAATTCGGGGACTGGATGAATAATTATCCTAGAAAATTATTTAATTATAAATCGGCTAATGATATATTTTATGAGAACTTAAAACTTCTGCTTAAATTACTGCAATCGTTTTTAGAATTTACCCTATAAAAAAAATCATCTATTTCTCTATTGACTTTTTCATATTTAGTGTTAAACTATATTCAGCAGTTGATATTGATTATCATAATATATAATGAAATGGGAAATTAAATGAAATTAAGCGATGCTGTTGCAAACAATACATATATAATATCATCTTTAAGCTGTGATAATCATAGTGATACTCTCCGCATCTCTGCTCTTGGGTTTATTCCGGGTAGTAAAATAAAACTTCTGCAATCTTCGCCTTATAAAATATGTGTGATAGGTTCAGGAAAAATAGCAATTAGCGACAATATGGCTGATATGATAAATGTTGAAAAATAATTCCCAAAACTGCCAGAAAGTTATCTCTGCAAAAGTAGATTACTGGGATAATAAAAATAATATTACACTTTTAATAGATACAGGCTGTGAAAGATGTACTTCATCATGCATAATGTCTGCTGCTTCTAAAAAAATCACTATCCACAGTAGTAAAAAATATAATACCGGCGATACTGTTTCTTTAATAATTGATGAAAAATATATGCTTAAACTTTCAATTCTGCTTTATGGACTGCCCCTTTTAATAATGTTTGCTGTATCATTAATTATTGATACTGTTTTTCATAATGATATATTAACTGCCATTTCTTCGGCTTTATCTCTCATAATATCATGGCTTATTTTAAAATACATATCAAAAAATATTAATAAAAGCCCTGTAAGAATACTAGAATAATATTAAATAAGCCTGTTATTCATAAAATATTCTTGAGAATTAACTGCTTCTTCATCATCAGATTTTACTACTTTTGTAAAAGTATCCCCTGTCAGCTGCCATGCTTTCATATTATCTTTTAATGTGATATCTAAAAACTTACCTAAAGCATTTTTAAAATCTTCATCATTTATCTCTGCCATAAGCTCTACACGCCTGTTTAAATTTCTTGGCATCATATCGGCTGATGCTATAAAATACCTTGGATTTCCTGCATTTTCAAAATAAAATATTCTGGAATGTTCTAAAAGCCTGCCTACAATACTTCTTACTTTTATATTACTGCTGAAACCTTTGCAGCCTGCTTTTAAACCACATATTCCACGGACTATTAAATCTATACGCACACCAGCATTTGATGCTTCATACATTTTATCTATCATTTCTTTATCTATTAAAGAGTTCATCTTCATAATAATATGGGCTTTCCTGCCCTCTTTTGCCTGCCTTATTTCATTATCAAATAACTTATACAGGTTTTCCCGCAAATTAAATGGAGCAACACTTAATGCTTTCCAGCTTTGTTCTTCTGTATAAGCCATAAGATAATTAAAAAGCTGTGCAGCATCTCTGCCTATACAGTCATCTGATGTGATTAAATCCACATCAGTATATAAGCTGGCAGTATTTTCGTTATAGTTGCCAGTTGCAATATGAGTATATCTTTTAATTCGTTCCTGCTCCCTGCGAACAATCAAAAGACATTTTGCGTGAATTTTAAGGCCTGCTATACCATAAGTAACAATACAGCCTGCATCTTCTAAGTTTTTTGACCAGTCAATATTTCTTTCTTCATCAAATCTGGCTTTTAATTCTACAACAACACTTACCTGCTTGCCGCTTTTTGCAGCCTTTAAAAGCGATGCTAAAATAGAAGAATCTCTGTTTGTTCTGTATAATGTCATCTTAATTGCAAGTACATCATTATCTTCTGCAGCTATTGCAATGAGCTTTGATACTGTGGAAAATGCATAATAAGGACGGAAGAAAAATATATCTTTTTCTTTTATTCTGCTAAATATTTCACTATTTTCTGGCAAATCAGGCACAGAAAACCGTTTATGCACTGGAAACTGCATATTTGGCATAAGGGAGGAAAGGCTGAATAAAAATGTTAAATCTATAACACCTTTTATATACTGGGTATCCATATCTTTAAAATTTACCATTTTCTGCAGAAATTCCACGATATATGCTGGAGTATCTGCCTCTATTTCTACTCTAGTAACCGCACCTTTTACCCTGCGGGAAAGAAAGTCTTTCATAGATAATATAATATCTGCAACTTCTTCTGAACGCATATCTATATCAGTGTTTCTTGTTACTCTGAACACATTGACTGTCTTTACATTATAACCGCGTAAAAGTTTCTGAATATGGCGTTTTATAACTTCTTCCACTGTCCAGATTATCTTTTTACCGCCTTTATGCACTACAAAATATCTGCGTATATTTTCTGGCAGCATAATAAGAGAAAAATATTCCTTACCCTGCTTTTCAAGTGCTGCTATAAGGCTCATACGCTTATTATATATAAATGGAAATGGGTGAGCAGGGTCAAGTGTTACAGGGCTTACAACACTCATAACTGCATCTATGAAAATATTTTCAGTATCTTCATAGTATTCATTATTTAATACTGGATTAAAAAGAACATTATATTTTTCAAGCTCGCCTGCAAGCTCTCTAAATATTGACTGCTGTTTTTCTATTAAACGCCTTGTTTCTTTTGATACTGCCACAAGCTGCTCTTCTGGAGTGTATCCTGCTATATCTGTTTTTTTATAGCCTGCACTTATCTGCTCAATAAGACCTGCAACTCTCACCATAAAAAATTCATCCATATTTGATGAAAATATTGCAGTAAATTTTAATTTTTCCATTAATGGATTATGGATATCCTGAGCTTCTGAAAGCACTCTTTCATTAAATGCAAGCAAGCTTAATTCCCTGCCGATATAGTATTCTTTTTTATTTGTATCCATATATACCACTTCCACTAATCATATATCATTTGAGTTCTTATATCTGCCTGTATACCAAAAGTTTCCACAAATGTATGCTTAACTTTTTCAAATGTAAAAAGCTCCACAAATGGCTCTTTTACAGTTTTGGCATTTATTATAATCATATTATCATTCTGCACTATATCTATATCTTTTATCAACCCAGTCTTGCTGGCATCAAAAGATACTGCCATACGAAGAATACATGAAAGTTTATTTATCATAAGCCGTTCTTCTGGAGATAAATAGTTGCCCTCTATACTTTCATCATGGCTTAAGATGCTGTTCATATTATAAACAACACAGGAAGTTAAGAATATATCACGGGAGCTTATACCCGGTATGCTTATAGATTTAATTATATAATATGAATTATAGGCTGCCTGTTTTGCATCAATATATTCTCCAACCTGAAATAAAAGTGCTGCCATCTCTAAAATATCATATTTAGATTTATCAAGAGAATGCAGGTCATCAAACTCAGTAAATAGTTTTTTAGCAAATTTTGCAGTCCGCCTTGCATGCATTGTGTCTATATTAAACCTTTCACCAAGAGCAAGTGTAGTATTTTTTATTCTTTTGTGATAACTTCGGTCTTTAAGGCTGCCTGTATAAAACTGAGTAAGAGTAGTAGGAAAATCAACAGGGGAAAAATGAAACCTGTCTGCCCCAGTATATTTTAAAAGATGAATATATGTGCATAATGTAGGCACTAAAACTTCCGCCTCATCATCTCTTAATGAAAGCTCATCAACTAATTCCTGTTTAGTGTAAACCCTTATTTTATTATAAAGCTTTTCTAAATCTTCCATTAAAATAAATTTATCTTTCGGTTTGAAGATTCTAAGCATCATATTAATAGAACTTCCACTGCCTACAAGATTTTTTACTTTCATCTTTTTATTAATAGTGCCTGCAACTGTGGCAACCATATTTTCTGCATACTGGTCAAAGGCTCTGTGTCTTTTTAAAGGGCTTATATGTCTAAACATCTGCCTGAGCCTTAAACTGCCATAAGGAAGTGCACCAGAATATAAAATATTATCACCTTTTGTAACAGAAAGTGTAATATTACCACTGGCAATATTTGCAAATACCACCCCCTCTTTTTCCATATTATCAAATCCTGCAACAGAAAGTTTAGCTGCTAAATATTTAATGTAAACTTCTTCTGACGGTTCTAATATTGTAATATCTATACCTGCATGTATTTTTATATAGTCTATAAAAAAATCCTTATTACCTGCTTCCCTCACACCGCTTGTGCATACTGCCTTGTAATGCCTTATTCCATATTCATCAAGCTTGTGCTTAAAACTTCGAAGTATCTCTGTAGCATATTTCACATGCTCTAATGAAATATAGCCTTGAGAAAATGTATCTACACCAAGACGCAAAGGCTTTAAAAGATAATCAATCTCCTTAATACTACCTTTGCCTACTTCTGATACTGCCATACGGAACGCACTGGCACCAATATTTATTATACCATACAGATATGTTTTCATATTATATCAGCTCCACAGTCCTGTCTGCTATTTTTTCAAACAAATCTTTCTTTTTCTCAAAGCCTGATTTTTCCATTTCTATATTACTGTTTTTATCTACTTCTAATGATATTGTAATTTTTTCATCACTTATATCTACATTTATGTCTTTTACTGCCTGAGAATGAGTTCTGTCTAATCCGTCTGCTATCCTTAAAATAGATGCCAGTTTAGAAACTTTAAGACGGGCATTATTAGATAATTTTAAGTATTGTTCATGGCTTAATTTTGGCACAGACCTTCTGTGATACCTTGCAATATTAGCTATTATGGCTATCTCACTGTCTGAAAAACCGGGAAGCTCTGTATTTGTGATAAGATAATATGAATGTTTATGGTGCTTTGAATATGATATATGCTGGCCGATATCATGAAGCATTGCTGCAGCTTCTAAAAGCCTGTAATCTTCATCTTTTAAATCTAAAATTTTCTGCAGTTTTTCAAAAAGTATTTTTGCAAGCCTTGTAACCTGCTCTGCATGAGCATCATCAAAATAATACTTTTTACCAGTTTCTACAAGCCTTGCATAAGTTACATCAGTATTGCCGCCCTGAAAAATAAGCTCTATACCCATTTTATTCATTACATCTATTGTAAGTCCTGCACGCAAACCCCCAGAAAGAGTGTAAAACCCTTCTAAATTATACCGTTTTAAAAGCATATTTACAAGCAGAGTGGCACTTAATATAATATCTGCACGAGTTGGCTCTACTCCAGAGATTTTAAGCCGTTCTTCTATCTTCTTGCCTGCTATCTCGTTTAAAAAATGTTTTGCAAAAACAGTATCTACAAACTTAACAGAAGCATCTGAAAGATTTTGACGCTTGTTATATATGGCTGAAATATTGTTTATTGTGCCGCCAGAACAGATTAACTTTGTAACACCTTTTTTTGGCAGTATTTTATCAAAAATTTCTTTTAAATGAATACGCAGATTTTTTACCTGTTCAGAACTTGGCGGGTCTCCCTGTAAGTATTCATAGTTTAATTTAGAGCAGCCTAGGGGAGTGCTTTCTGAAAAAATAAGACTGCCATTTTCTGCATAGCTGAACTCTGTGCTGCCGCCACCCATATCCACAAGCAGCACATTATCATCACTTATTTGAAAATAATATGACGCAGCAAGATACATAAGGCGGGCTTCTTCCTCCCCTGTTATAATCTCTATATCTATACCTGTCTTAGATTTTATAAATTCTGCAACTTCCTTACCATTAGATGCTTCACGGAAAGATGCAGTAGCAACAGCACGACACATTTCCACATTATCACTATCCATCATAGTTTTAATGTTTGTAAGCACCTGCAAGAGAGTATCTATGGCTTCATCTGAAAACCTGCCAGTTTTATATACATTATCACCTATACGGACAGTGGCTTTATAATCATTTATGACCTTATAAGTCCTGTCTATCACACGGGCAGCCTGCAGCCTGATAGAGTTACTGCCTATATCTATAACAGCAATAGTCTTTTGCGTTCGTTCCATATCAACCCCCTTATAATTATAACATATTCTAACACAATAATTTTATATTGTCAAAGATAGTCCAGTAAAAGAAAATGGGAAATAAAAAGAAAAAACTTTATTACTAAATACAAATAAAAATATCATCGCTAAAAATTATAAATTATAAATAAAAATATTGTATTTATATAAAATATACTATATAAAGGCTATATAAAGTTATAAATTATAAATTTTAGAGAGAATTATGTTTACTTATTTACATGTAAAAAATTTTAAGTCATTAGTTGATTTTACTATTGATTTTAGAAACAGTAGAAACACTCCAAGAAAGTTTATTGCTATTTATGGAGAAAACGGAGCAGGAAAATCAAATATAGTTGATGTATTTTATTTTTTAAAAAGAACACTTAATACAAGGTTAGATTTTGAATTTCCGCAAATAGATATTCCTATTATTCCACAAAAACACAAAAAACAGGTTTCTAGGGATTTAACATCACTTAAAACAATTATAAAAAACTCTAAAACATTTGGTTCTAATGATAATATGGTTATAAAATGTGGAATTAGGATTAATAACATTGATTATGAATATATTATAGAAACAGATAATGAAAATATAGTATATGAAAAATTAAGCTATATCAAATCAAATAACAGCAAACTACTATATGAAATAAAAAAAGATAAAACTTTAATTGCAAACAGCATAAAAGATAGCAGGTATAAACATGAACTTGAATATGAAATAAAAAAATACTGGGGAAAACATAGTCTACTTGCCATAATAAATTATGAATCTTATGCAAAAAGAGTTGATTTTATAAAAACAGCTATTAATAAAGAACTGCTTTTATTTAATGATTACTTTATTATCCTAAATATATTAAGACCATTAAACCAATATGAGCCACAACCCGCAAATGTAAACATGAGATTTCTCACACCAATGATTGATGAATATGTAATAGAAATAAATAAAGAATATCTACTAAATATTACGGAAAAGCTATTAAATATAATAGCTACTGCATTATATTCTGATATTAAACAAATATATTATAGACGAAAGTTAGAAAATAATAATCTATTGTATAAGCTGTATATAAAAAAGCTTATTGGTAATAATATTGTAGATATAGAGTTTGTAAGAGAATCAGCAGGAACTCAAAAGCTTTTCTCTATTATTCCTTTTATTATAGAAGCAATGTATGGGCAAACAGTAATCATTGATGAATTTGATACGGGAATACACGATTTGATGGTTAAGTCATTACTTGAAAATATAGTAAATCATTTGGGTGGTCAATTAATAATAACAACACATAATACTACATTAATGGAATCAGACATTAAAAAGGATAGTATTTATATTCTTGATATTTTACCAAATAGAAAAAAAGAAATATTTTCTCTTGCTGATTATGATGAGAAACTACATCCAAACTTAAACATTAGAAAAAGATATATTGCCGGCACTTATGGTGGTGTGCCTTATATAAATGATATTAATTTTGATGAAATAGATGAGATAATCTTAAATGAAGCACAAAAGCAATGATTATAGAAAACAAACTAACTATTTAAAAGCAATTATTATTTGTCATGGTGCTTCAGAATACCATATAGCAAAACATATAAAATCAAATTTGCGATTAAAAATAGAAGTAGATGGCAAAGACAATGGAAAACACAGCATACAAATAAATAGTATTCTTAATTTTCTCAATACAGTTCCATACAAAAGCAAAACCTATTTTATAAAAAAGTTTAAAGATAATTTACCAAATGGCACAATCAATTCAGAATTTAAAATTTTTATTATTATGGATACAGATGATGAAGAACTAACTTCTGATGATATTAAAAATTTTAAAAATAAAAATATGTTTAAAGGACATTGGACTTATAACTATATAGTTCCTATCTATAATACACAAAATCTTGAAGATGTTTTATTGAAAGCTAAAATTATAGATAAAACATTTGGAGATAAAAAAGAATATGCTAAAATTTTTCCAATAAACAATAATGCTGGAATTGTAGATATAAAGCAAATTCAAAATATGTATAACATATTAAAGCCTATAACAGATACAAATATGGACATACTTTTAGAATATTTGCTTAACTTATTAAAATAAAAAATTTTTTTGATATAACAGAATAATTATTTTAAATCGCTACATTTTTCTACTGCAACTTTTCCTTGACAAAAAAATATATAAGTGGTATAAATGCCTAAATCCTAAAATTTATTGTAACTAAAAACACTAATTTCAGCAGTAGAAGAATGTAGCGAAATTAGTAAGGAGGTTAAAAATGAAGTTACAAATCAAAGATTTTTGCACCATTAAAACTGGTTATAGTTTTAGGGGGCAAGTTGCAGCAGATGAAAATGGCACTTTCTATCTGCTGCAAGCAAAAGATATTAATGCATTTGGGGAAATCGACTACCACCAATGTATTAAAATATCTACTGATAATATTAAGCGTATAACCCCACTTAGTCAAGGGGAAATAGTGCTTACAGCAAGGGGCACTTTTAAAGCTGCCGTATTTGAAAGCAGAGAACAGTTTGTTACATCTAATGCTATCTTTATATTAAATGTGGATAGTAAAATATGTAATAGTGATTATCTTGCTATATGGATTAATAGTCCAGCATGTAAAAAGCAGCTTGATAAAGTAACACTTCTTTCTGCCACTACTCCAGTTTTACCAAGAACGGCATTAGATGATTTAGTAATTGATTTGCCTAGTATGGATAAGCAGGAAGAAATTACAAAACTTTATAGGCTAAATAGCAAACAATTTATATTGCAACAAGAAATTTATAATCTTAGAAAAATGCAGTTAGAAAATTTAATGAATGGAGAATAATATGATAACACAACAAGAACTTAATACATTATTATGGAATGCAGCAAACTCTGCCCGTGGAATAGTAGATGCAAGTATATTTAAAGATTATTCTTTAGCTATGCTTTTTTATAAATATTTAAGTGATATGTATAAGGCAGAACTTAATGAGCTTATAAAACAATATGGAGATAACCCTGCAAGGATTGAAATGAGAAAGAAAAATATGCGGTTTCATATACCAGATGGTGCATCTTTTGATGATGTATTTAAGCAGATTTCACAAGATAACCTTGGGGAGATAATAAACAAAGCCTTACATGCTATAGAAGAAGCCAATGGAGACCATTTAAAAGATATTTTTACAGTTGATTTTAATAGCCAATCAATACTAGGGCAAGTAGACCAAAGAAACAACATGCTTCGCAACCTTTTAAGAGATTTTGCAAAGATAGATTTGCAAGATGTAGGCAAAACAGACTTATTAGGTAATGCCTATATGTATCTTTTAAAACAGTTTGCAAGCGATGCAGGCAAAAAAGCTGGGGAATTTTTTACCCCAGAAACTGTATCCCACCTTTTAGCAAAACTTGCTATGCCAAAAACAGGAGATAGAATATGCGACCCTACATGTGGCTCTGGCTCATTACTTTTAATGGTGGGGGAAGAAGTTGGCAATGATGATTTTTCATTAAACGGGCAAGAAAAAGTAGGCAGCACCTACAACCTTGCAAGAATGAATATGTTTATACACCACAAAGAAAATGCAGAAATAAAATGGGGAGATACACTTAATAACCCACTTTTAAAAGATGAAGATGGCTTAATGAAGTTTGAAGTGGTAGTTGCTAACCCACCCTTTTCTCTTGATAAATGGGGCTATGATAATTTAGAAGATGATGCATATAACCGCTTTCACCGTGGTATGCCGCCAAAAAGTAAAGGCGACTATGCTTTTATTAGCCATATGGTAGAAGTAGCAAAAGATAAGCAAGGCAGAGTGGCGGTTATTGTGCCACATGGTGTGCTTTTTAGGGGAGCAAGCGAAGCAGCTATCCGCAAAGCATTTATAGAAGAAAATATACTTGATGCAGTTATAGGCTTACCTAGCGGACTTTTTCAAACTACAGGCATACCTGTTGCCATATTAATATTTGATAAAAGTAGGCAACAAGGGGGAGTAAACGAAGCAAGGAAAGATATTTTATTTATAGATGCATCAAATGAGTTTATACAAAATAAAACTCAAAATGAACTAAGCGATGAAATAATAAATAAAATCTTTACTACCTATAAAGAGCGGAAAGAGATAGAAAAATATAGCCATGTTGCAAGCTATGATGAAGTAAAAGAAAATGAATATAACTTAAATATCCCCCGCTATGTAGATACTTTTGAAGAAGAAGAGCAAGTGGATATGAAAGAAGTCGCTGCAAAAATAGAAAGTTTAGAAAAAGAGCTAGAAGCAGTAAAAAAAGAAATGCAAAAACATTTACAAAATCTAGGCTTATAAGTGCATACCAGTTGTAAAGCAACTCTTTACAACTGGGAGTAAAATTATATATTGATTTATATAATTTTCAAATATTCACATTTTTCCAAATGTGCAAAATTTGCACATTGCTTATGTATCAAATAATTACAGGTGAAATATGAGTGAAATATTAATATATAAAACTCCCGATAATAAAGTAAATGTAGAAATGAATATAGCAAATGAAACGCTATGGCTACCACAAAATAGAATTGCTGAACTTTTTGGAGTTACAAAAGCATCTATTAGTAGACATATAAAAAACATTTATGAAAGTCAGGAATTAGACATGGCGTCAACTGTTTCCAAAATGGAAACAGTTCAAAATGAAGGTGGCAGAGAAATAAAAAGGCAAATAGACTACTATAATTTAGATATGATTATAGCCGTTGGATATAGGATAAATTCAAAACAGGCAACACATTTTAGAATATGGGCAACTAATATATTAAAAGAATATATTATAAAAGGCTTTGTTATGAATGATAAAAGATTAATGGAGCCAAACAAATCTTTTGGGGCAGATTATTTTGATGAATTGTTAGAACGCATTAGAAAAATAAGAGCCAGTGAAAGAAGATTTTATCAGAAAATTACAGATATATATGCACAATGTAGTAGTGACTATGATAAAAACTCCCAAGAAACAAAAGATTTTTATGCTACAGTTCAAAATAAATTTCATTATGCTATTACGGGTAAAATGGCAGCAGAAATAATATATGAAAGGGCTGATAGCAATAAACAGTATATGGGACTAACAAGCTGGAAAAATTCCCCTGCTGGAGAAATAAGAAAAAATGATGTTACTATTGCAAAAAATTATTTAACCCAAGATGAGTTAGATATTTATAACCGCATAGTATCTATGTATTTAGAGTTTGCAGAGATACAGGCAAAAAATAAAAAGATTATGACACAACATGATTGGATAGAAAAACTAAATGCATTTTTAACAATAAACGATAGAGACATTTTAAAAAATAAAGGCAATGTATCTATGGAAATGGCAATAAAATCAGCATATAAGGAATACGAAAAATATAGTGAAATACAAATGAAAGACTATATTTCTGATTTTGATGAAACAATAAAAAAAATAGATAAAAAATAGTTACAGGTGCAATATGGCAAATAAGATAGATATACCAGACGGCTGGGAAGTAAAAAAATTAGGGGAAGTTTTTAAAAAAATAAATATTAAAAATAAGGATAAACTTATTACTCAAGTTCTGACCAATTCCGCTCAATATGGAGTTATAGCACAAGAAGAATTTTTTGATAAATCTATAGCTACAAAAGAAAATATTAATAACTATTATATATTGAGTATAGATGACTTCATTTATAACCCACGAATATCAAAATTTGCTCCAGCTGGTCCTATAAGCAGAAATAAATACAGCATTGGCTGTGTATCCCCACTTTATACTGTATTTAAGATGATAGTAAATTATAATATTAATTTTTATGAATTATATTTTAAGTCAAATATATGGAACAAACAGGCTTATAATATTGCAAACTTTGGGGCTAGATTTGATAGAATGAATATAACTGATAATGATTTTTTTAATATGCCTATATCTGTGCCACCACTTGCAGAACAGGAAAAAATTGCTGAAATATTATCATTATGGGATAAAGCAATAGAGCAAACAAAAGAATTAATTGCATATAAAGAAAAACAAAAAAAAGGTTTAATGCAAAAATATATTTATCCTACAAAAAATAAAGTTTCATATAGGATAGGAAAATTATTTAACTTAAGTCGTGGTAGAGTTATTTCAAAACAAGAAATAGAAGAAAATCAAGGAATATATCCAGTATATTCTTCTCAAACATCAAATAATGGAATACTTGGTTTCATTAATACATACGACTATGATGATGAATTAATTACATGGACTACTGACGGAGCTAATGCGGGTAAAGTATTTGCTAGAAAAGGTAAGTTTAATTGTACTAATGTATGTGGAATTGCAATACCTAAAAATAGAGATTTATGTAACTTACTATATGTAACTTCATTTTTAAATAATATTACTAAAAAATATGTGTCATATGTAGGAAATCCAAAATTAATGAACAATGTATTTGAAGAAATAGAATTATTAAATAAACAATTAGATTTATATACAGAGCAGAAAAAAGGACTAATGCAAAATTTACTTACTGGAAAAGTAAGAGTAACAGTATAAAATAAATTAATGGTTTAAAATACCATATTTAGCAGATACCCCATGTTATTTTATTATCTTTGCGACTTAATTGTATATGAGCAATTTTTTTGGAATGGTTTGCCAGCTGATTGTTTGAGCGAAGCGAGTTGCAGTGGCAATGGAAAAAAAAATTGTGAATGGTTATACAATTCGGAGCACAAGGAATAAAATAACGAAATATTACTTTATGAGCTTTGCAGCGGTAAGGATAGTTATAAATGTTACACGGGAAAGAAAAGTGTAAACTTATATTATACAAAATTTTTTGCAAATGCTCAGAATTACAAAAAGGAAAATAAAAATTATTGGAGTTTTAAAATGATTAAATCTATTACTATGAAAAATATAGGCAGTTATAAAGAAACAAAGTTAGAAACAGATAAAAGAATAAATCTTATTTTTGGTTTTAATGGAACGGGCAAGACATTATTATCAAAAGAATTTATGAAAAATGGCAATAATATTGAATGGTATAATAAAGATAATATTGAAATATTAGTGTTTAATACTTTTTATATACATGATAATTTTTTAATAGAAAATAAATCAATAGAACCAATTTTTTATTTAGGACAAGATGAAAAATTAAAAAACTTTATACAAGATAAGGAAGCAGAAAAAAAGGAGCTTGAACACAACAATAAACAACTTAAAGGTGAATTAGAAGAAAATAATATTGTTGGTAATCTGAAAGAATTGATTAAAAACAAATCAAACACTTATGAGCAAATGTATGATATATCATGGAATATATATAAAAATAATAATGAAAAATATAAACAATGTCTGTTTGACAATTTTAAAAAAAATAAAAAAGAAGATTTTTTCATAAACTATGAGAAACAAGAAATTATAAAAACCACTAATACAGAAGAAGATATATATAATAAATTATATGAATTTGATAAAAACGACATAAAGATAATACAAGAATTAAAATATATTGATATTAATAGAATAAATATAATTATCAATGATGACATATTTAACACAAGCATAATTGGTGATAAAAACAATAATATATCAAAATATATAGATGAATTAGGAAATCAAAAATGGGTTAAAGAAGGTTATGATTTATGTCTTAATCATAATTTACCAAAATGCCCTTTTTGCCAACAAGAAACTATTAATGAGAATTTTTTAAATGAATTAAAAAATTATTTTAATGATGCATACATTAAAGATATTGAACATATTCAAAAACTTAATACAGAATTTCAAGAGTTTAAAAAAACTATAAACATTAATAATTATTTTACTAATGAAATAATAATTACAAATAATAATTTTAGAGAAAACCTTAATACTTTATTAAAAAATATAGAAACTAAATTACAAATTATTGAAAAGCAAATAATAGAAAAAATAAATGACCCTAGCAAAGTAATTATATTGAGTAGTATAGATAATGAAATAATTGAATGTAACAATTTTATAAAAGACATAAATAAAGAAATATTAAAATCTAATGAAGAATATAATAACAAAGAAGACACAAAAAAAGAACTTATTAAACAGTTTTGGTCTTTAAAAAAACAAGAGTTAAGCGATGAAATTTTAAAAAAGAAAGCAGAAATAGAAGAAATAGAAAATAAAATCAATGAGAAAAATAAAAAAGTAGAAGAAAATCTAGATAAAATGGCAGAAATAGACGAAATAATAAATTATAACAAGCCTAAACTTATTGATGTGCAAAAAGCAGTTTCAAATATAAATCAACAATTAAATAATATGGGCATTACTGATTTTACTATTAAGTCAATAAAAAATAGAGATAATCTTACAGAAGATAAAAGTATTTTAGAAGAATTTCAATATACTTTAGATAGAAATAATACCAATGCTGAATTTAAAACATTTAGTGAAGGCGAAAAAATGATTATCAGTTTTTTATATTTTATAGAAGAATGTAAGTCAAAACTAGATGATAATAAAAATATTATTGTAGTAATTGATGACCCAATAAGTAGCTTATCAAGCAATAATTTATTTGCTATTGCTGACATAATTAAAGATTTAATAAAACAAAAAGAATATGTACAGTTTTTTATAATGACACATAACTTATATTTTTTTGATGAAATTTATAGATTTGTAACAAATAAAAAAAATGATAAAAATAATTTTTTTACTAACCAGTCATACCATATAAAAAAATATGATGGCAATTCTACAATTGGCATTTTAAATACCAATATAACTACATATAAATATATATTATTTTGGGGTATGTATAATGAAATAGTATTTTTTAAGGAAGATATATATAATGTAACATTACCTAATATAATGAGAAATATTTTAGAATATTTCTGTAAAATTATTTTCAATTGTAGTTATGGTCAGATTCTAACACAAGAAAAATATGGTGGTAAATATAAAGTACTTTACAGATTTGTAGATAAAAAATCTCATTCTGATACTGAAAATGAGGACAAAAATCTTGATGTGGAACAAGCTAT
>CAJUJZ010000046.1 GCA_910586745.1 uncultured Mucispirillum sp.
ACATTCTTAAATATAAAATACCAGTATCATTATCAAAAAAGCTGTCTATTTCTACAGCATCACTTATTACTGTATTAGAACGCTGCCTTGATGATGTCGTTATATCTTTTGAAACATTTATCTGCTTATTATTCCTGCTTTCAACATTATTTTTTACTTCCAATTCATTAGCTATATTTATTTCAACAACTTTTGAAAGTTCAGATAATGTGTTCATTCTGGCAATTTTTTTCTGCAGTGACAAATTACTGTTTTTTGGTGCAGAGCCTGCTGCACAATAAGAATATCCCTGCATATCAGGTATTAATAACCATCTGGGCAGATTATCTGCATAAGATAATCTTGGTAATAATAAGAATATTATATTTATATAAAAAAAGAAATAAATAATTTTCATAAAACCCTCTTTATATTATATAACAGGTTTTAAATTATTCTGCAATCATATAAACATACATTTCTTTACTTACAGGATGCACCCAGATTTCTTTAATGTATGCTTTTACATTTTTCTTAGTTTGATAGCTTGAAATATTTTTTGAAGTAGTATCTGGCAGTTTTGTGCTGTTTGAAAATTTAGAAGACACAAGCATTATAGAATTAACAAGTACACCTTTTTGACGGGCAATATCTTCTAATGCTCTTTTTGAAGCAAGCTCTTTTTGACCTGCATAGCCATTGATATGTGCAGCACAGTAACCAACGCCACCTATTATACCATTTTTTGAAGGATTAGTTACCCATTCAGGAATTTGAATATTAGATACAGAACCACTGCTGCTGTGTTTAGATGCACAGCCAGAAAAAAACATAAAAATAAAATAAAAAGAAAACATGAAAAAGGCGGATAAAATCCGCCTGTTAATTTTAATATCCATCTAACTGGTTATTAGGTGTATTCATTACTTTTTCAATTTGCTCATCCATCTCTTTTAAAGCATTTTTAGCTTGAATCTGCTGCCATAATGCCTGTTCATTACGATAGCTTGATGTGATTTGAGCTTTAATATCTTCTTCCATAGCTGGAGCATCTGCTACAACAAGTATAAATAATTCATTACATTCAGAAGATATCCATGTTTCTTTTGCTTTTGAGCCAGTTAATGTTTGGTTTGCTAACTGACGAGAAACATTTGCAGATACTTTATCTACAGTTTGAGCGTCACCAATACCTGTAGTTTGAGTAAAGTTTTTCACCATATTGCTTACTTTTAATTGAAGCATACGAGCAATTTCATCTCTACCGTTTGCCATTGCTTCAGTTCTTGCAAAAGAAAGTCCAGCATTACCAATTTGAGCACTGCCAACTGCAGAAAGACCGCCTTCAGCTCCGCCCATAATCACCCATGATGGTGCATCTTTGTAACACTTATTAAACTGAGCAGCTGAAACTGATGTATTTTTTGAACCACAACCAGCAACAGCTAATACTGTTATTACTAAAATAGGTAATAAGAATTTTTTCATATAATTCCTCCATATACTTAAATATAACTACTTTTTTGTTATATTCAATGTTTATTTTCTGATAATAAGTTCATTATCACTTAGTTTTGTTACTTTATATTTATTATCCCTTTCTAAAAAAACAGCTAAATAATATGCTTTATCAGGATAATCCACTATTAAAGATGAATCATCCTGCTCTTTTACCTGCAAAACGAAAGGAATATTTTTCAAGTCATTTTTCAGCTGACTTAAATCATCAATTGCAGTATTTGCCCCAGTTAAAACTATTCTTATTGATTTATAATTATCTCCAAGCACTTTTTCAGACACTTGAGAAACAAGTTTTACTGCGGTATTATTTGCCATACTTTTATATATATTCACAACAGCGTTATTCAATGTCGCTCCCTGCGACCTGCCTGAAAAAAAACCACTGTTTAAAATTTTTATTTTACTATTCTGCTTTTCAATAAGCTTCCAGTTTAGCTCACCACTTACTAATTTAAAGGAAACTGTGCCATAGCCTGCATTATTCCCCATATCTATAATAGATAAAATACCCAGCAAAATGTTCCTGCAAACTGCATTTTTTATTAAATTATTTACATTTTTATATGTAGTATTATTAAATGCTGCATTAAAACTGACTGTTGTAATATTACTGTAATCAATTAAATTAACATTAAAACCTTTTTCTTCCAGCTTGCTTATAACAGCAGAACTAAATGACTGGTCAAATAATAAGCTGTTACTTTCAGGCATACTTCCTGCAATCATCACACAAATTGATGTGTCGTTTGATAACCTGTCAATAAGATTTTCTGTCTTTTCTGGAATAACATTTGCTTTAATTTTTATAATATATCTATTATCTTTTACAGTTTCTTCTATTATACTATAAGATTTAATAGTTGCAGAAAGCTCTGTTTTTACAGCCTCATCTGCAAGCTCTGCATTATTGATAATAGTATCTATCTTTATTTTTGCAGGGCTTACTGTTTCTACTGCAGCCCATTTCGCTCTTGATAAAGCCATTGCTTTTGCTGATGCTTTATCATCATTTATAATTAATGCTTCTCCATATGTTTCTATTTCAATAGCAAAAACAGTGCCAGCAGCTAGAACAAAAAGTAATAATAAAAATGTTTTAAATTTAATCACCTGACTTTGGCACCTTTAAGCCTAACTCTTTCATTACAACCTGCAAATCCTGCCATGCTTCACGCTTTTTAGACGGATTGCGTAAAAGATATGCTGGGTGGAATGTAGGAATAACTTTATACCCGTAGAAATCCTGCCATGTGCCACGCAGCTTACTTATTCCAAGTTTTACTTTACCTTCTGGCTGAAGTAAAAAATTAAGAGATATAGAGCCAAGACATACAATAATTTCTGGATTAATTATTTGTATCTGACTTCTTAAATATCCAATACAAGCCAGAGCTTCTTCCATTAATGGGTCACGGTTTGAAGGCGGCCTGCATTTTACTATATTTGCAATATATACCTGCTGCCTTGAAAGACCCATGGCATTAATCATTTTAGTTAAAAGCTGGCCACTTCTGCCAACAAATGGAAGTCCTTGAGCATCTTCATCTGCCCCAGGACCTTCACCAATAAACATTAACCTTGTATCAGCATTGCCATCACCAAAAACAATATTAGTTCTAGTGGAAGCAAGCCCGCATTTATCACATTCTGCAAAACTTGCTTTTAATCTTTCAAGCCTTTCCTGCTTTGACAAATTACTATCATTTACTATATTAGTATCTATATTATTTTCTATTATATGATTTTCTTTTTTTTCCTGTTTCATTATATCATCTATACCCAGCAAAGAAGAAGCTGGATTATTAAAAAATGAACTCATTAAACCACCTTTCATTTTTGTTATTCACTAATTAGCAGCTAAAAATATTATACATTATTATTTAGTATTTACAACTAAAATTTAAAAGATAAATTCTATATGTAAACTCTAAAAACGATTGCAGCAATTTAAGCAGTCGTCCAAATTCTCATAAAATATATCATCAGTCGATTTATAATTAAATAATTTTCTAGGATAATTATTCATCCAGTCCCCGAATTTTTTTAATATAAGCAGCTGAAAAATTTTTAATATTAGTTTTCTTTTTAATAAATTTTCTTATAAATTCATTATTATTCTCATTACTTCCTCTTTCCAAAGAACAATAAGGGTGAGCATAATAAATAGTTGTTCGTTTAGATATTTTATCATACACTGATTTTTCTAAACCTGCCATATCTAAAAATTCTATACCATTATCTACTGTTATGCTCTTAAATATTAAACTGAATTTATCTTTATACTCTCTTTCTAACTTATCTAATGCTGCTATTATACTTTTCTGTGTTTTATCTCTTAATTTGATTATTATTTCAAACCGTGATACTCGTTCTGTAAGCACCAGTAAGGCTGATTTACTGCCTTGTTTGCCCACCACTGTATCCATCTCCCAATTGCCATATAGTCGCTCTTTCAGTTCAAATGGTCGTTCGTCTATACTTCTGCCGCGTGTATTATTATAGGCTGTTCTAGCTATGGGGGAGTGAGATAAACATATTACAGACTATGCAACTACTTTGCAATGACTATGCAATTTTGAAAAACTTAATATGATTTTAACTTTTTTTAACGATTTTTATTTTTGCTTATCTCGCAACGATATATCTAGTGATTTCCTTGTGCATTTTCTATATGTTCTACTATTCAAGATACCCAAAGATATATAGTTATATATTGTTTGGGTACTTATTGTTGATATACCCTGATGCCTTAACTCTCCAGATATAACATCTGGGGAATACTTCTCATCTAACTTACTCTGTATATAGTCTAATAAGCCATATTCAATGTTATATTATAATTTCCTGCCTGTTTTACTCATTAAACCTTGCCTTATATTCAGAGAATAGTATGCACTATATTCTTCCTTACACTCTAATTGCTGTTGAGAAATTCCACTGTCCTTCGCTTTATTTCTTGGTATATCGTGCTTATATGTCTGCGTAACAGTTTTGGTATTTCACTTACTTTTAACTTCATTTTCAATAATATATCTAGTTTGCAACACTCTAATGAATTTAATATTTTTTTGACTTTTTGGGGTAGTATCCATTTGTGGTTGTGAACTCTTTATTTATTTTTTTAGCTGAAAAATATTATTTTATTTAAAGAGTTTTAACAACCACTTTTATTTACTCATTTTTTCGCAATCGTTTTTAGAATTTATCTGTTCTATAAATTATTAATTTAGATATTGACTAATTATTTGTTTTATAATTAAATAGCCCTACATATTTTTGGAGGTCTTATGAATAAAGGCAGGTTATATATAATTTCAGCACCAAGCGGTGCAGGTAAATCTACATTATGTTCTATGCTTATAAATAAATATCCTGCTGTAAGATATTCTATTTCATATACTACACGAGCACCTAGAGGAAATGAAGTAAATGGCAGAGAATATTTTTTCATAGATAAAGATACTTTTAAACAAATGATAGATAATAATGACTTTTTAGAATGGGCAGAAGTACATGGCAATTACTATGGCACATCTAAGCAGCAGATAAATAATGCTTTAAATAAAGGCATAGATATATTTTTAGATATTGACCCTAAGGGAGCAATGCAGTTAAAAGAAAAGCTTGACCATATTGCTATTTTTATATTTATTGCTGTCCCAAGCCTTGCTGAACTTAAATCAAGACTTGAAAACAGAGACACTGATAAAGCAGAAAATATTGCATTAAGATTGGAAAATGCAAAAAAAGAAGTTGAATATTTTAGAAAATATGATTATTTAATAATTAATGATGCAAGTGATGAAGCTTTTAAGCAGTTAGAAACAATCTATCTTGCAGAAAAACTTAGAACTAACCAGTATAATAATGTAAATGAATTTATGAATATATAATAAGGAGATTACAATGGCATTTTTAGACATTGAAAGAGTTATTAACCAAAAAGATGTGGACAGCAGATTTAAACTTGTTCATTTAGCAGCACTTCGTGCTAGAGAATTAAACAATCCTGACGAAAATACTGTTTTAGCTGATTTAAAATCAGGTGAAAAAGTAACATCAAAAGCATTAACAGATATTGTCCGCAATAGAATAAAATTTGTTGAAACAGAAGATACTCCAGAAAAAACAGAAAAAAACAAATCTTCTGAAGAAAATAATTAATATTATATTGAAGTTGATATAATTTATACCCTGCCATAATGGCAGGGTTTTTTATGCTAAATCATCAAGCAATTTAATTATGTTATTATTTAATTCATGCTTTTTAGAAAATACTTCTTCATAAGGCACAAATTCTATTTTATTACCATGCAGTCCTGTCATAACTGCAGTTTTTCCACTATTAAGACCAGCAACAGCTGCGGCACCCATACGAGAGCCAAGAACCCTGTCAAAATATGATGGAAATCCACCACGCTGAACATGACCTAAAACTGTTATTCTTGCATCAAATGTGCCTGCTTCCTGTAGTTTTTTACCAAACTCATAAGCTGAACCAGCACCCTCTGCAACAATTAAAATATTTCTTGTTTTACCATCAAGTGCTCTTTTTTTAAATTTAACAGCAATACTTTCTAAATCCGGCTTAACTTCTGGAATAATTACTGCATCAGCTCCTGTTGCAATTCCTGCCATAACAGCAAGATAGCCGCAATGTCTGCCCATTACTTCTATTACAAATGTTCTTCCATGAGAGCTTGCTGTATTATTAATCATATCTACAGAATCCATGATAACATTTAATGCAGTATCTACTCCTAATGATACATCTGTACCATATATGTCATTATCTATAGAGCCAGGTATACCAACAGATTTAATACCAAATTTTTCGTCAAGCACTTTTGCTCCACTTAATGAACCATCGCCACCAATAACAACTAAACCTTCAATACCATATTTTTCTAAATTTGCAATAGCTTTTTTCTGCCCTTCTTCTGTTCTAAATTCCTGACTTCTAGCAGTCTGCAGAATAGTCCCACCTATACCTATAATATTTGATACATCAGAATGTTTTAATTCAAAAATACTGCCTTCTATCATTCCTTTGTAGCCTGATAATATACCATAGGGTGTCATTCCATAGTTTAAAGCTGCTCTAACAGCTGCTCTAATAGCCCCATTCATACCTGGGCTGTCACCACCGCTTGTCATAATGCCTATTTTCTTCATTTTTACATACACCTATTTTGTGATTTTTTATATATATACAATAAAAAAAAATATTTTTAAATACTTAAATTATTTTTTTGAACAATATTATAAATTTTATTGATTTTTATGATAATAATAGTTATTATTAATTATATATTTTATAAAAGGAGAATAAAATGAAAAAATTAATTCTTTCATTAATGCTTGTATTTGCATTTTCAATGACAGCATTTGCTGCTGACACAAAAGATGGTATTTATGACCCAAGAAAAGAAAAAAATAATATTGTTGTAAAAATGGAACTGCTTGATAAGAAAAAAAATCAATATATAGGTGATATTGTTATAACTGAATCCTCTTACGGATTAGTTTTTACTCCATTTATTAAAGGCAATATTAGTGAAGGACTTCATGGGTTTCATATTCATATTAACCCAGATTGTGGTCCTGATGAACATGGAGTATTAGGTATGAAAGCAGGCGGACACTGGGACCCTGCTAAAACAAATAAACACTCTTTCCCATGGGACAATAATGGACATAAAGGTGATTTACCAGCTTTATATTTTGACAGCAAAGGTATGACATCCAACCCTGTTCTTGCACCAAAAGTTAAATCATTAAAAGAGGTAAAAAATCATTCTTTAATGATACATATTGGCGGTGACAATCACCATGATGTTCCTGCTGCATTAGGTGGTGGCGGTGCAAGAGTTGCTTGTGGTGTTATAAAATAGCATACTTAAAAATATATTAAATTTATTACTATTAATACTGCTAAAATTTGACATAACTTTTCAAAAAAATATGCCCCATTTAATATATAACAAATGGGGCATTTCTTTGGTTAAATATATACTATTCTTCTACCCAGCTTTGAGCGCGTTTAACAGCTTTATGCCATTCATAAAGTTGTTTTTCTCTGCGTTCTTGAGACATTTGCGGTTCAAAGCATCTGTCTAATTTCCACATAGAACGCACTTCTTCTTCACTGCTCCAGAAGTTAACAGCTAAACCAGCAAGATATGCAGCACCTAATGCTGTTGTTTCTGTGATTACAGGGCGTTCTACCACAACATCAAGCATATCTGCCTGGCACTGCATAAGCATATTATTACGGCTTGCTCCACCATCTACTCTTAATGTGCTCATTTTCATACCAGCATCTTTTTCCATACAGCGAACTATATCTAAAGACTGATAAGCAATAGACTCTAAGCCAGCACGGGCAATATGTGCTTTAGTTGTACCTCTTGTAATACCCACTATTGTACCTCTTGCATAAGGGTCCCAGTATGGAGCACCAAGACCTGTAAATGCTGGCACAATATATACACCACCATTATCAGGAACAGATTTTCCAAGAGCTTCAGTATCTGATGTATTTTTAATAATCTGCAGACCATCTCTAAGCCATTGAACAACTGCACCACCTATATATACAGAACCTTCAAAAGCATAGTGAAGACCTCTGCCAGAATCCCATGCTACTGTTGTAAGCAGGTTATTTGCACTTAATTTATGCATTTTACCAGTATTCATAAGCAGAAAACAGCCTGTACCGTATGTATTTTTTGCCATACCTTCTTTAGTGCAGGCGTTACCATAAGTTGCAGCCTGCTGGTCACCAGCATCTCCTGCTATTGGTATAGGTGAGCCTAAAAATTCAGGGTGCATTTCACCCATCACACCAGAAGAAGGCATAACTTTTGGTAACAGTGATTCAGGAATATCAAAAAGTTCTAATAATTCTTTATCCCACACACCAGTATTAATATTAAAAAGTAATGTTCTACTGGCATTTGACGGGTCTGTAGCATGAACAGAGCCTTTTGTAAAATTCCAAATAAGCCATGTATCTATATTACCAAACAGTAAGTCGCCTTTTTCTGCTAATTCTCTTGCACCTTTTACATTATCAAGTATCCATTTAATTTTAGTGCCTGAAAAATATGAATCTAAAATAAGACCTGTTTTTTCTCTAATTAAATCAGTTTTTCCCTCTGCTTTTAATTTATCGCAGTATGCTGATGTTCTTCTATCCTGCCAAACAATAGCATTATATATTGGAGCACCAGTTTTTTTATTCCATACAACAGTTGTTTCCCTTTGGTTAGTAATACCTACAGCTGCTATATCTTTAGATGATATACCTGCATTTTTCACACATTCTCTTACAACTGATGATTGAGTATCAAATATTTCATTAGGGTTATGCTCTACCCAGCCATCCTGTGGAAAAATCTGAGAAAATTCCTGCTGAGCTATCTGAACTATATTACTTTCTCTGTCAAACAATATAGCTCTTGAGCTTGTTGTTCCTTGGTCTAATGCCAAAACATATTTTTCCATAAACTTATGCCTCCTTAATGTTAAATTATGAACGAGAATAATATATTAATAAATAGAGTATTTATAGCAATTGAAAATGCTGGTGGGTCAATGTGGTTTCCACCATGGTTCCAGAAAACTCTAGCACCAAATTCTTGCACTGCCATACCCATAATACCGCCTAAAATACCAAACAGTATCGCTGTATTCGCTCCAACAAGTGGCTCAGTGTGTAAAAACATTAATGCACCAACAAGGCTTATTGCATGTGTAACAGGTACTTTTCCTGTTGCTCCATGACCTAAAGCCATCATTGTAAGCATAATACCAGAGATACCCCATGTAAAAAACAGAGGAACAGTCCATGCAAGGCTTGCATTGATTTGACCACTCTCAACTAATGGACGAAGAACAGATAATGTGCCTGCTGCAATCGCTGCAGAAACACCACCCATAGATATACCAATCATCATAAGAAGTGGTTTTGGTGTCATATAACCGCACCATGATAATTCATAGTTATTTGTTCCAAAAATACCATGTTTTTGGATAGATTCTCTGCTTCCAAAAATGCTTTCTTTTAAAAATAATACACGAGAAAGCAGTGATAATATAACAATAGAAATCGCACCAGTATCACCTAACTGAATATAAGGTATTTTTGATAATAACATTGCAAAATAAAAAGAAATAACAGCTGCTATGCCGCCAACAAATAAAACATCCCAGGAAGTCCCCATAAGTGGAGTAACTATATCCTTAGCATTATTAGTTGGGTGATTTTTTCTAACACCATGAGAATAAGTAGCTGCAACTACACCTGATAAGAAGCCACCTGCTGCAGGTCCAAATATTGGTCCTAATGCAACCTGCATTAAAATAAAATCCGAACCTCCTGCTAATACTACTAACGCACCCATTACTGCAATAATTGTACATAAAATGAATGCCCATAATGCACCTACACTTGCACCGAATATACCGCCGCAAAAAGCATAGATAATCGTAACCATAACACTACTCATGAGAACCTCCTCAATTTTTTCTATGTATTGATTACATCTTACTCTATATATTCTCTTTAATTACAAATCCTATACTTTTATAAATGATATTAATTATATTATTTATTTTTTACTAATTTTCTAATAACACTAACTGGGTGATAAGCTTTCTTACCAGTTCCATGTTTAATCTGTGCCTGACATGTGCCGCATTCAGTTGTAACTATCTCACAGTTGCTGTTTTTAATTGTATCAAACAGTTCTTCACCTACTTCCATACCTATTTGATATTTTTCTTTTTTAAATCCATAACTTCCAGAAATACCACAGCATCCAGCCTGTGCATTCTGCACTTTACTTCCAGTAAGTTTTTCTATTAAGTCTATACTTGGCAAACCTATACCTTGAGCTCTTAAATGGCATGGAGAATGGTATATTATTGATTTTTCAGAAGTTTTGCCAGCAAAGCTTAATTCACCGCGTTCTACACAGCCCATAAGAAATTCCTGAGCATCCATTACGCCGCCTTTATAGCTGTCATATACAACTTCTGGAAACATTTCAGGCACATCTTTTTTAAACATTAATGAACAGCTTGGACAGCCTGTAACAACAGGAATTCCTTGTTCCTGATACTCTTTAATTACTGCCACATTTTTTGCTGCATTTTTTGCTGCATCTTTCATAAAGCCGTTAGATACAAGCGGCAGACCGCAGCATACAAACTGTTCAGGAACTATTACTTCATATCCTGCCTGATTAAATATCCATATCATATCTAAACCGATAGAATAATCATAATCATCAACATAGCAGCCTGGGAAATAAACTATTTTTTTATCTAATTTTGGCTGTTGAAATTTTTTATAAACAAGCCTGAAATGTTTATCAAACTTTGGTATTGGTGCTTTTTTAGAAATACCTATTGCATCAAGCAAAAGCCTTGTTGCAGGGTTATGCATGCCAAAATTTTTCATCCAAGTAGGAATATATTTAAATACATCAGCTAAAAAACCACCATGACTTAATACCCAGTCACGAAGTTTACCACCATTTTTCTCTGAATATTCGCACCTTGCAACCATATTAAGTGTAGATATAGCAACACCTTGTGGGCAGGATATATCACAGTTTTTACAGTTTGCACAGTAATGCAGCGATTCTTCTTCTGCTATATCTAAAAGTCTAAACCTTTCATAAGCCGGGCCTATTAACCTTGGTCCTAAAAAATTAGGTGTAACTTTTGCTACAGGGCAGTGTACCTGACATATTGTGCATGCTATACATTTATCAGGATTTATATGTTCTGATGACATAGTAACTTCTCCTTTTTATTTACTTTCTACTGCTGATAATGCAGCAGTATAACCTGTTGAGCAGGCTACTCCATAACCTGATTTTTCAGTTGGAAAATCATAATCTGCTAAAGTATTTCCTGCAAAAAATACATTATCATATAAAGGACTGCCTTTGCTGTCTAAGGCCTGCAGTTTACTGTTTACTTTCACTCCAAATTTTGTAAAAAGATGGCTGCCAAAAACATTTTTATCTGACCTTTCTTCAACAGAAACTGGTGAATCTATTGCTATATTAAAAATTGTTTCATATACTTTATCAGGTGTAGAAGCGATACCGCCACCTATTACACCACCTGTTGCAATAATAAATTTATCTGCAGTATATTCTGTTTCTAAAGCACCAGCTATATTATTATGCAATGCTATTACACTTTTACATCTACCATTTTCTATAACTGCTCTTTGAACATTACAATTTTCAATAAACTTTACATTTAATTTTTTAGCTTCATTAATTAAAACATTTCTCAGCCTGTAACCACCAACACCTGGTGGAACAGATACTGCTTCAACTAAAATAAAGCCAAAATTTTGCAGCTCTTTAAAATGTTTAGTATAGTTTACAGTGCCGCATATTGGAGGAATAATAACTGCATCATAACCAGCAGCAGCTTTCTTAAGCTCACTTTTAAGCCAGTTAAAACCTTCTTCTTTATCAACATAGCGTGCTAAATCAAGACTGTTAAGTGTCCTGTGAGTTTTACCGAATGGAGATTTTAATAAAGCTGAATTTATCTCTGCATCAGCAAATACTTTATACTGTTTAGCTTGTTTCACTGCCAGTGCAGGCTGAGCATCTTTTAAATATTCAACACCTGCAAAAAGTATTTTTTTAGCTTTTAATATTCTTGATGCGTTATTTGATTCACTGCATATATAAGTAGGCTTTGTTGTTCCTGCAATAGATACTGCAGTCTGGTTAAGCCCTTCTTCATTCATTTTAATTTCATATCCGTTTGCTTTAGATATTTCAATAAGGCTTGCAAAAGCATTTTTTATATTTTCTGCACCTATAATATTATATGGGTGCTCTTTTCCAAGCTCTGATAAATGGTTAAAAGGATTATCTGTTATTTTTTTACCATTAACATATCCTAAGAAATCAACAGCACCACTGCCTATTGATATAACACCTGCACCTTCAGATAATACGCTGACAGATGCCCCTGATTTTGCAGCTGTAACAGCAGCCATAAGGCCTGCCATACCTGCTCCAACAACTAATACATCACTATGCCTCATAACCTTCTCCATCAAAATTAAGTGTAGAAAGATAAATTGCTCTTGTAAGCTCAGCTTCTCTTAACTGACCGCTCCATAATGCAGGACGGAGCCCATTCCACCTTTCTTGTAAAAAGTTTTTAATATTATCTGAAGGTTTTAGCTTCATTTCTATATTTTCATTTTCTAATGCAGCTATTGCTCTTAATGAGCAGAAAGTGCCTTGACATGTTCCCATACCAAGCCTTGTTCTAAGTCTGATATCATTTAAAT
Organism: uncultured Mucispirillum sp.; assembly: GCA_910586745.1. GTDB lineage: Bacteria > Chrysiogenota > Deferribacteres > Deferribacterales > Mucispirillaceae > Mucispirillum. The sequence goes on from CAJUJZ010000046.1 coordinate 12,845, forward strand.
AGTATGATGCATCATCTTGAGCAACATATTTGATTTCTGATAATGTAACCATTTCACATTCGCATACAAGCTCATTTTTCTCATTACTTTTTTCTATATTATCAAGCACTTTATCAAAATCTGCACCAATCCTGTCTGCAACGATATTAACTGCACCTTGTGGGAAATATTTTTTTGCTTTGCTGACAGTGCTTTCTGGTACATCTGGAATAATAGGTTCATCTGCTGTGCGACTTTTTGCTGTAACTCCTGCCATATTTGCAACCACATCACTTACTTTTTCAGCCATAAGCCTGTATGTAGTCAGTTTACCGCCAAATATTGAAACAAAACCTGAAAGCCCTTCTTCTGTGTGATTAACAATATTAAAGTTACGGCTTGCAGACCTGCCTGCTCCTTTTGCACCATAAAGCGGACGAGTTCCCGCAAAAGCACGAAGTATTCTATAATCACCTACATATGGAAAAACCACTCTGCCTATATCTAAAAGTCGTTTTACTTCCTGACTTGTAGGTGTTTTATCATCTGGAGTATCCGCTTCTGCAGATGTAGTACCTAAAATTGTAACAGAGCCATGTGGAACAAAAATATCACCATCTGAGCTTTTATGCAGTCTGTTAATCACTCTTGATGTAAACCTGTGATTAAAAACAACCAGCGTTCCTCTATCTGGAGAAATAGGAAGTGGAGCAAGCCCTGAAAGAGCAACCATTTCACCAGCCCATGAGCCTGAAGCATTTACTATATAATCACAGCCAAATTCTACTATCTCATTTGTAACTTTATTTAAAGCTTTTACACCTTTAACTTTACCACTTTCAGTAATTATTTCTACAACTTTATGATATGTATATAATTCACCACCATATTTTCTTGCACTCATAGCATTCTGCCAAACAAGACGGAAACCATCTATACATGAATCTGGTACTCTGTAAACTTTAGATATATCTCTTGAAAGATTTGGTTCTAACTTAAAAGCTTCTTCTAATGAAATCTCCTCTGTTTTAATACCTGCTGTTTTACATCCTTCCAGCCATTTTGGTGCAAATTCTTTATCATCTTCTGGTGTTTGCACAAAAAAACCTTCTGTTAATTCAACGCAATGTTTGCCAATCTTACGAAGAATCATATTTTCTTCAATACATTCCTTTGCTGATTCATTATCATTAACAGCATATCTAGCACCACTGTGCAGCAAACCATGGAAACGAGAACTTGTGCCGTATGCTAATCCGCCCTGCTCAAGCATTATTGCAGGTATACCACGCATACTTAAATCCCGCAGGACACCACTGCCTGTTGCACCGCCACCTATAATTATAACTGTGGTAGATATCATAATTGAACCTCTCTTACACAATTTTCTAACAGTGTTTATTTTATATTATTTTTTAGAAATAAGCAAGTATTTTTTATTAAATTATAACACAATTATAATAAAATCACATATTACAGAAATATATACAATAACATATTGTATATAAAGATAGTTTTACAAATTGAAGACTATTATTAAGCTTTATATACTTAATAAAAAGGATTAATATATATTTTTTATTTATTTTAAAAAAAAAGGATAAAATTTATATAAATTAAAATATATAAACAATT
>CAJUJZ010000047.1 GCA_910586745.1 uncultured Mucispirillum sp.
ATTTAAACATATTAACAAGGCTTTTTGATGGTCTTGATGCATACATTATAGCAGTTGATAGTGAATTTAATATAAAATTTGCAAATGGCAGAGTGTCATTAATTTCCGGAAGACATCCTGATGAGATGCTTAATAAAAAGTGTTATAATGTGGTTCATGGATATAATAAGCCATGCAAGAACTGTCCTATAGCAGAAAATAAGGATTTTTCTGGCACAAAAGTTATCATAAAAGATATTGTTACATATAAAGGGGACAGAATATTTGCTCGTTCAGCCTTTACTCGTATATCTGATGATTTATATGTTGCTTCTTTTATTGATATCACAGATATAGAAAGAGAGCGTTTAGAATTAACTCACTCAAGTAAAGAATCAAGAGCAAATAATTTTAGATTAGCCCATGAAAGAAATATCAGAGATAATGAAATAACATTTTTAGAAAAAGCTATTGATAATATGGCTCATGGTATTATGATAGTTGATGATGGTTATAATATTAAAACGATTAATAAAATGCTGAAAGAAACTTCTAAGCTTGGTAAAAAAGACTTTGAAAGTATAAAATGCTACAATGTATATGGTTTTGATGAGCCTTGTAAAGACTGCCCCTTTAAAACAGATAACAGCAAAGCATTAAGACAGATGCACGATAAGCATATGACAATTATGTTCTCTAAATTTGACAAATATATTGTTGAAAGTTTAAGGAATACAACAAGAGAAATTAAACTTATTGATGATATTAGAGAAAGTCAGGAAGAAATTAAAGAAAAGCAGCGTCAAATGTCTATAATGAATACAGACCTTTTACGCATGAATGAAAAATTAAAAACAGTTCAGGCACTAATAGAAGATGAATTAAAACAGGTTGGTCATATTCAGGAAAGTCTGCTGCCTGAAAATCTTCCACAGGTAAACGGTTATGATTTTGGTGCTACATATATTCCTGCAGAGCAGGCAGGCGGCGACTATTACGACTGTATCCAGATGAGTAATAATTACTGGGGGTTTGTTGTAGCAGATGTATCTGGTCATGGAACACCTGCAGCAGTTATTATGGCAATAACACGCGCTATAATGCGAAGCTATACATTTGATGTATTATCAGCATCAGATGCACTTACAATGGTTAATGATATTTTATGTGATAATATACATACAAAAGACTTTGTTACAATGTTTTATGCGGTATTAAACACTAACAATGGTATATTTAATCTTGCTTCAGCTGGGCATAATCCTGTCCTTTTCTTTGATTCATCAGAATTTATTGTTAAAAAAATAACAGCTTCTGGTATGTTTTTAGGAACATTTGAAGGCTTAAATTTTGAAGAAAAGAAATGGCATATAGAAGAAGGTGACATATTCTTTATGTATACAGACGGCTTAGTTGAAGCTATGAACAGCCAGCGTGAGCAGTATGGTTATGACAGGCTTGTATCTAAGCTTATGATGTTCAGTGATTATCCTGCAGAGCGTCTTATTAAGGAAGTTATGGAAGATGTTAGAGATTTTACAGCTGGAGCACCTTTTGAAGATGATATTACAATTCTTGTAATTAAAAGAAATAAAAAAGAAAAAGAAAATAAATAGTCATATTAATAAAGTCAGGAGGATATGATATGAATATTAAAAATGTAAATGGAAAGAATGTAGCATACCTTGAAGGTGAAATTAATGCACAGACTGGTGCACAGGTAAAAGCAGAAATAAACACACTGCTTGATAAAGGTAATGCAGTTGTTTTATCTTTCAAAAGTGTAGTATATATGAACTCATCTGGTTTAAGAGAAATAATAGACTTATTCAAAAATGCAAGCAAAAATAAAAAAGAAGTATCTCTTTGCGATATGAACTCAGATATCAGAGAAATGTTCTCTTTTACAGGGCTTGATAAAGTATTTAAAATTTACGATACAGAAGCAGCTGCAATAGGTTAAGATTATGGGTGAGTTACAATACGAAATCAAAAATGGAGTATTTAAAGCTCATATAAACCCTGATAACGACTTATCTGATATTTCAGAAGTATGTAATATTGTTGAAGGACGCAGTGAAGTTGTATTGATAGGTATTGATTTATATAAATGCTCCTATATACAAAGTAAATTTTTAGCAGGGCTTGTTTCTGTTAAAAAATTAGCTATGGTAAGGAAAATAAACATTGAACTTTTAAATGTTTGTGACCAGATAGCACAGGTGCTGCAGTCTACTAATCTTCAAAAATTATTTGTAATTAAAGATGATTTTGCATCATATCCACTTGATGCTCTTTTTGAAGGATTTTTAGATACAGAAAAAGCAGGCACTGTTTCAGAATATTTAGCAGCTAACTATGATGAAAAAATACAAAACAAACTTATAGAGATTATAGAAGGCGGCAATCCGCTGCTTGTAGAATATGCATTACTTACTATGGGTAGAGCACAGGATTATCAGAATATAGAAATATACAGAAAAGCACTTAATGCTAATGAAGCAAGTGTTAAATCTGCAGCTATATTAGTTCTTGGCTGGATAGGTGATACACATTCTAAAGAACAGCTATACGGCTACCTTACAAGTAAAGAAATAGGAGTGCCTGAGGCAGCAGCAGCTTCTATTGCACTGCTTTCTGATGACACTGATTCTGAAAAACTTGCTAAATACCTTCATGACAGCGATGAGCGTATTCGTCTTGTTGCAATATATGCTTTATCACTAATTAATGATGAGCAAGCTTTTGAATATTTATCAAATGCAATTAAAGAAGAAAAAAACGAAGCTGTTCGTGTTCAGCTTGCTAAAAAAATAGCATTATTTAAAGATGAATGTGTAGGTAAAATATTACTTGGATTACTTGATGATAATTCTATACAGTTAAGGGAGGCAGCGGCTTCCGGCTTATCAAGACGCGGCAGTGGTGAATTTACATCAACACTTGTTGAAAAAATCGGTGATAGTGATAACTGGGTTGGCTTTTTTGCTGCTAAATCATTAGCTGGTATAGATGACGAAAGCATTATCAAAAAAATTGAAAGCTACTATGATAAAGTAGAGCAGAATGTTAAGCTTGCAATTATAGAAGTATTAGGAAAATGTAAAGATGTTGACCCTTCGTTTTTATTATCAAAACTGGATGATGCAAACGAGGATATAAGAAAAGAAGCATTAAACTCATTAAGCCTTATGCATGGCCCTGTTGCATTAACTGCTGCTTTGAAGTTATACAATACAGACGAAAGCTGGCTTGTAAGGTATAAAGCAGCAAATATTATACTTGAGCAGAAACCAGTGGGCTATGATAGTTTATTGAGAGCTAGACTTAAAGATGAAACTAATAAATATATCCTTGAGCATATCATAGGCGAAATTGGAGAGTAGATGTTATGCTTTTAAATTCAATCAAAATTAACGACCAAGAGTTTGTAGAGTTAAAGGATATAATTTATAGAAATTCAGGTATAATGTTTGCAGAAAACAAAAAATACCTGCTTGAAAACAGGCTTTCAAAAAGGCTTGCAGACCTTAACTTTACTACTTTTAAAGATTATATTTATTACTTAAAATATGATATTAAAAAAAGGCAGGAGCTTGATATATTAATCAACCTTGTTACTATTAATGAAACATATTTCTTAAGGGAACGAGGTCAGCTTGATTATCTTGTATCAAATATAGTGCCTGATTTAATTAAGGCTGGTAAAAAAAGTATAAAAGTGTGGTCTGCACCATGCTCAACAGGTGAAGAACCTTATTCTATTGCAATACTGCTTAAAAATGCAGGTTTATTTGATAAAGCATCAATAGATATTATTGCAACAGATATTAACTCTGAAGTTGTAGCATTAGCTAAAAAAGGTGAATACAGACAGGCATCTTTTAGAGGTGTTCCTGCTGATTTTATGCGAAACTTTGATGTGCAGGGGCAAAGCTATTTTATTAAAGAAGATATTAAAAGACATGTCCGCTTTAATACTGGTAATATTACAACTCCAGCAATTACAAGCCTTATTGGCAAAGTAGATGTTATTTTCTGCCGTAATGTTCTTATTTATTTTGACATGGACGGCAAGCAAAGAACAATTAAAAACTTCTATAATATGCTTACAGAACCGGGATATCTTTGTCTTGGTCATTCAGAAACATTGAATAAAATATCAGAAGATTTTGCAATGAAAAATGCAGGCACATGCATAATCTATATGAAGAAAAAATAGTAAAAGCCCAGAGTTTTCTCTGGGTTTTTTACATCACACTATTTCTTATGCTTTACTGAAATTTTATATACTTGCTGTTTAAAAATATTTTTATTATATTATATAGTATATCTATAATAATATTAAGTTAAGTTTTAAGCAGAAAAAGCGATATTAAATAAAAGAACACTCAAAAGGAGGTTATTATGTCAACTCCCTATGATGTATCCACAGTAGTATCAAGAAGTTATATTCCTGAACAGATGCAGGACAGTATGCAGAAAGGTCAGGAGCAGAAAAATGCTGCTTTTTTAGCAGAATTTCAAAAGGAATTTGAGAAAAAGCAGAAAGAAGTGGGCGGCACAATAAAAACAGAAAGTGCAGGGGTTGCAGATAAATCTGTTAAAATGGAAGAAGAACGCAAAAAAAGAGAAAAACGCAGAAAACAAAAACAGCAGGAAGCTAAAAAAGAAAAACAGGTTGGTATAGATATTCAGGCATAAAATGCAGAAACGGATTAAACTTTCAGTTATAAAAGAAAATCAGATTAATGCAGTATATGGGTTTATCTTAAACTTAGATCCACTTACTATCCAGTGTGAACAGGTTGATAATTTTAAGGAAAAAAGTATTATTATTTTTCCTGAAACAGTGGATAATAATAGAGAAATACATATTCTTAAAGTGAAAAATACTGCAGATGATACAGTGGTATTTGAAAGAGTAAAAAGAATTGATGATATATTTTTTAAAAATCATTATATAGAATTCAGCCATATATTCAGCATTGCAGAAGTAGACAGCCATAATGAACTAAAATATAAAGCACTTGCTGCAAATATTAACAGGCAGGAGCTTAATTCTACAGCATCACGCTTAAAAGAAGTATTTTCAAGAGATGAAGTAGAAAACAGAGAGATTATAACATTTTTAATTGATATAAATTCTAAGCTTGACGAAATACTGCATATTCTTAAGCCAAAAGAAAATATAGAGGGTGCAGAAGAATATCTTTCATTAATTTTGTCAGAAGAAGGCATAATCTTTGCCTGCAGGAAGAAAATATTATGCAGTAAAATATTTGTATATACTACAATAAGAGACAGCAGCGACTTTTTTTCATTTGCAGCATTATGCAGTGTGGAAAAATTAATGGATTCTGGTGAATATATAATATACAAAGGTATGTTTACTGATTTAAGCCTTGATGCTGAAGATAAAATAATAAAATATATATTCAGGCTTGAAAGAGAAATGTTAAAAGAGGCTAATAAATAATGGGAAATACTTTAATAATACTTTTAAGTTATATTTTAAATTTTGTATTAATAATATTAATAATAAGTCTGCTTTTAAGAATAAGAAATTTGGAAAAGAAACTTATTAATTTTTCACCAACTGAAGCATACAGTATAATGGAAAATATGCATGAAATGGTGCTTGAAAGCCAGCGGCTTGCAGACAGCTTGGAATCATCTATAAAAGCCAGAGAAGCAGTTCTTGAAGATTTATCAGATTTAGTTGATGAGAAAATATTAAGATATGAAAAGCTCTCTGGTGAAAAATTTGCAGGCATTCCAAAAGAGAAAAAAGAAGTGAAAAATGAACAGATATATTTAGAAACAGTTCTGAAAAAACAGGAAACTCCACAAGAGCAGGTAAAAGTGCAGGATAATCAAAAAGACTTAAAAACAAAAATACTTTCTCTTAATGCTGCAGGTAAATCAAGCATAGATATTGCAAGGAAACTGGGTATATCAATTACAGAAGTTCAACTTGCATTAAGGCTTACTCCTAAGGAGCAGTAACAAGTGGATATAAGTATTTCTGCCTATAAATCAAGCCTGCAGCAGGCAGGCATAAGTGCAGGAGATATAGTTTATGCAGCTAGTGCTAAGTCAGGAAGAAATGGCAGTTATATATTAAATATAAACGGCAGAAATATAGAGGCCTTTTCAAAAGATTTGCTTTTTGGGAATAATCTGAAATTAATTGTATTGAAAACAAATCCTTTAGAAGTAGAGCTTTTAAAACAGCAAAGCAGTAGCAGCAGTTTATTTCAAACAGGGGATAAGCTGTCTGTCAAAATATTGTCATCAAATAACGGCATTTTCAATGTTGAAATCGGCGGAAAAACTTATACAGCTGGTATACTTGCAAATTCAGGCAGTGCAAAAATAACAGCAGAAGTGATTAAAACAGAACCTCTTTTAACATTAAAGGAAATAAATATTAATTTAAAGCAGCTTTTACTTGCTGCTATGGCAAAAGAAATATCAGTATTTAATCAGAAAGAAACTGCAGCAGTATTAAAAGAGTTTGGGGCAGTTCATTTATCATCTTTTATGGCTGATGATATTAAAAAAACATTAAAAAACAGCGGTCAGTTTTTTGAATACAAGCTTTCAAAAGGTTTATCTGTGGAAGGAGATATGAAGCTTGCAGCTTATACTCAGCAGAACAGCAGTGCAGAAAGTGCAGTCAGTAAGCTGCAGATTGCAAATGCATTAATGGGCAGTGATTTTTTTTCCTTTTTTGAAAATGATGAGCTTGATTTTGAGGATGGCATAATAAAAGTAGTAAAAAAAGGCAGTAATTTGTATTCTGTATATGTCAAGATGAATTTTACAAAAATAGGGGAAACTATTATCAGTATAATAAAGCACTATGAAAATTCATATTTAATAACTGTCCGCTCAAAAGTAAATATTACAGCAGAGCTTTCAAGGTTGAGAATAAAAAACTGTAAAGTAGTCTGGAAAGAAATGCAGGAAAAGGATACAGAATTTTTTCAAATCAAAAAAGAAAACTTAAAAGAAATGAATGGATTTGAAAGAATAGGCTAGACTGTGAGTATAATAATTCTTGAAATATAAAATAAAAAATAATATTCTTAATAGATTAAATAATTGGAGTAGTAAATAATGAAGGCAATCACGAGAACAAAGCTGATATGCACAATAGGACCTGCATCTAATGACCCTGCAATAATTAGAAAAATGATAGAAAACGGTATGAATGTAGCAAGACTTAATTTTTCTCACGGCACACATGAGAGCCATAGAGCTATAATTAATCTTGTTAGAAGTATTGCTAAGGAAATGGGGGTTCGTGTTGGATTTCTGCAGGACTTATGTGGACCAAAAATACGACTTGGAAAACTGCCTGAAGAAGGTGTCAGATTAATTGTTGGTGATCATATTGCACTTGCTTCTACAAAAGAAAAATGTGAAAATGCACTTCCTGTAGAGTATAATGATTTACACAAGGAAGTAAATGTTGGCGAAAGAATACTTCTTGCAGACGGTATGATGGAGCTGTGTGTTACTAGCATAGATGGTGTTAAGGTAATATGTGAAGTAATAACAGGCGGTGTGGTTTATACAAAGAAAGGTGTAAACATGCCTCAGTCTGATTTACATGTTTCAGCATTAAGTGAAAAAGACAAGGTGGATTTGCAGATGGCTTTAGAAGAAAAGCTTGATTTTGTAGCACTTTCTTTTGTCCGCTCTGCAAAAGATTTAGAAGAAATAAAAAACATTATAGATAAAAGTGAGTATAAACCGCTTCTTATTGCAAAAATAGAGAAACCGCAGGCAGTAGATAATTTAGAAGAAATACTTGATGTGGTAAATGGTGTAATGGTAGCACGAGGTGATTTAGGGGTTGAAATGCCTTTAGAAGAAATACCTCATGTGCAGAAATACATTATTAAGCAGGCAAAAAAGGCAGGCAGAATAACAATTACAGCAACACAGATGCTTGCAAGTATGGTAAAAGCACAGCGTCCGACAAGAGGAGAAACTACAGATGTGGCAAATGCAGTAATTGACGGTACAGATGCCTTAATGCTTTCAGATGAAACAGCAAATGGTGATTATCCAGATACAGCAGTTGCTACTTTAGCTCGTATTGCAAGTGCTGCAGAAAGATATAACAAATATACGCCAGATTTTGACTATTCACTTTTCAGGGACAGCCATTCATTTACACTGGCAATAGGCAGAGCTGCTTGCTGGCTTGCAAAAGATGTTGGTGCAAAATGTATTGTATGCTACTCTGCAACAGGACTTGCTCCATACTGTATCTCAAGATTTCGTCCAGAATGTGAGCTTTTAGTTCTTACTTATGATGAAAAAGTATGTAATATGACAAGTCTTATATGGGGAGCTCAGGGGGTTATTTCAGAAGTAATGACTGATTTAGATTCTGTAATGGAAACAGCAAAAATTAAGGCTATTGAATCAGGTCTTGCAGAACAGGGCGATACTATAATAGTTACAGCAGGTATGCCTTTTGGTAAAACAGGCACAACAAGCCTTCTTCGATTAATTCAATTATAAAATAAATTTATAAAAAAGGCTGAAAACTTTTGAAGCGAACCCCATTTATTGGACAAATAAATGGGGTGTTATTATGTTGCCTAAAAAAATAATGTATAAGATTAAATTTTAATCTTATGTAATAGTCTAGTAAATATTAGGATATTTATAAGTAAAAAAGACAATTACTATCTATTTTAAATGAATTTATGCTATTTTGTAAAAATAATATAAGCAGAAAAACATAAAAAAGAAAATAAAAATAGATAAAAAATGAAAAATATAACTAGAAAGTAAATTTATAGTAATTTTATATGAATATATATTTCTTATTTATCAATAAGTTAATGTGTAGAAAAAGTTTTTTTAAAATTCGATTTTTTTAAGGTTAAATAATTATATCTATTGTTTTATTTTTAAAAGTATGCTATAAGAAAATAATATCAGTGTGTGCCTATACTGATATGTATTATAAATCACAGTAACCGAGTAAGTATCTTTGTATATTGCAGCTGGTATTTTACATGGTTTATCCATGATAAGAATATATCATATTTCAATTAAATAAGTGCAAACGCACCATATATGATGTGGTATGCACCAGGGGGTTTGTATGATCGAACATAGTTTATTATCCGCCGGGATGTCTAGGCGGGATTTTATGAAGACAGTTTCTACAGCAACTGCAATCATGGGATTACCACTTGCAATGGCTGAAGAAGTTCTTGCTCAAGCAGGCAGTGAAGATAAGCGTCCGCCTGTAATATGGCTTCACTTTCAAGAATGTACTGGTTGTTCTGAAGCATTATTAAGAGCTAATCATCCAAGTATTGCAGAAGTTGTTCTTGATATTATTAATCTTGAATATCAAGAAACATTAATGGCTGGTTCTGGTGATCAGGCAGAAGAATCACTTCATAATGCTATTAAAAAACATACAGGTAAATATATACTTGTAGTAGAAGGCTCTATTCCAACAGAAGATATGGCAGTATGCTGTCAAGTAGGTGGTAAAACTGCATTAGATTCTTTTAAAGAAGCTGCTGCAAAAGCTGCTGTTGTTGTATCTCTTGGTGCATGTGCATGCTCTGGTGGTATTGTTGCTATTGAGCCAAATCCAACAAAAGCTAAAGGTGTCATAGATATTCTTGCAGGTGATATGCAGTGGTCTGATGATGATTTAGATAAAAAATACATTTCACTCCCAGGCTGTCCACCTAATCCATACAATATATTAGGCGTAATTTTACATGTTGCGACTTTTGGTAAACTGCCAGAAAAAGGCTTAAAAATACCAGCAATTTCAAACCTTTCTAAAAAAGATGAAAGAGCTCACCGTCCAACATTTGCTTATGGCAGATTAATTCATGAACACTGCGAACGCAGACCTCACTTTGATGCTGGCCGTTTTGTAAAAGAATTTGGCGATGAAGGTCATAGAAATGGCTGGTGTTTATATCATATGGGATGTAAAGGTCCTGAAACTTATGCTAACTGTTCAATAATCCATTTCAATGATGGAGCTGCATGGCCTATAGGTAATGGTTCTCCATGTATTGGTTGTACAGAAGGTGCAGTTTTATTTAAAAACAGTTTATTCTCATTAGCTAAAGTGGCTCAGCCAAAACCATATTCAAATATAGTTGAAACACAAGGTAGAGGTAAAGATTCTTCCGTTGCACAAGCAGCAGTTGTTGGCGGTCTTGTTGGTGCTGCAATTGGTGCAGGAGCAGTATTTGCAAGTAAACTTCCAAAGGAGCCAGAGGATGAAAACAAATAGACGCGATTTTTTAAAGGCAGCAGCAGGCTCTGTGGCAACAGCAGGTGCGCTAACTTTAGCTCCGTCTTATGCAGCAGCATCAGATGAGGGGGAACCTTTTGCTAAAGACACTATGGCTAAATTTTATGATTCAACTGTATGTGTTGGCTGCCAGGCCTGCGTTGTAGCATGCTATGAAACAAATTTTCTAAATAGAGCTGATACTCTTAATAAACCTAAAGAGGAACGCAATTTTATTGAAAATAATGATGTTATTCCTGTTTTAGCTGAAGAAGACCAGTTTGACCCGCAGCACCCATGGCTTCGTGTAAGCAGTCTTGATTACAGGCTCAGAACTATTATAAAAAAATATGTTGATGAAAATGACAAACCTAATTTCATTAAACAAAACTGTATGCACTGTAAAAAACCAGGCTGTGTATCTGCATGTCCTGTAAGTGCATTACAAAAAGATAAAGATGATGGTGTTGTTACTTATGACCCTAACCGCTGCATAGGCTGCCGTTACTGTCAAATGGCATGCCCATTTAACATACCAGCATTTGAATGGCACAGAGCTAATCCAAAAATTACTAAATGCGATATGTGCCGCTCAACAATTAACCCTAAAACTAATGATTTTGATATTGATGCAGAAGGCAATGCTACATACAAAGATAACCCTGATAAAGGGACTGCATGTACAAAAGTATGTCCTACTGGTGCTGTATTATATGGCAGAAGGGAAGATTTACTTAAACTTGCTCATGACCGTATTAATAGATCAAAAGAAAAAGGTGAAAACAAATACTATGAAGATACAGCCAGAGGCGAATCTGTTCTTGGTGAAAAAGTTTATGGTGGAACAGGTGAGCTTGTAATTGCTGCTGTTGATTTCAGAAAACTTGACTTCCCTGTTGATAAAATAGGGGATAGAGCTACTGCTTATAAATCAGAAGGCATTCAGCACACAATTTATAAATATGGTATTGCGCCAATAGCCCTTTTTACAGCATTATCTTTAGTTGTTCGTAGAAATGTTAAAAAACATCACGAACATGAGGAGGACTAATAATGAGTAAGCAAAGAGAATATGCAATTCATAAAGCCCCTATATTAACTCCTGCTTTTTTCATTGTATTAGCAGTAATATGTATAGGTATGGCTCTTGTTGTTTACAGATATTTTGTAGGTATTGGTTCTGTATCTAACCTTTCAGATGGCTATCCTTGGGGTATCTGGCTTTCTTATGATGTTGCAACTGGCTCTGCAATTGCCTGCGGTGGTTATGTATTAGCAGTTACAGTTTATGTAATGAATAATTTTAAATATCACACAATGGTTAGGTCAGCAGTTCTTGCAAGTATGTTTGGATACAGTTTAGCTGGTCTTTCAGTTATGGTTGATATTGGCCGTTACTGGAATTCATATGGCTTTTTTATACCTAGCAGAATGAACCCTAATTCAGCACTTTTTGAAGTTGCTCTTTGTATTATGGCATACTGTGTGGTATTAATACTTGAATATCTCCCTGCAGTATTTGAAAAATTTGCAGACAGTGATAAATCAAAATCTCCAAAACTTGTAGAATTTGGTAAAACATGGGAAAAAAGATTTTCTAAAGCACTTTTTGTAATTGTTGCAATCGGTGCTACTCTGCCAACAATGCACCAATCTTCATTAGGTACATTATATGTATTAATGGGTTATAAACTTGATCCAATGTGGCAGACTGGTTTCTTACCACTGCTGTTTTTAAGCAATGCTTATTTAATGGGCTTTTCTATAACAGCTTTTGAAACAGTTCTTTCTACAAGATTATTAAAAAGACCATTTGAAAAAGAAATAGTAGATTTATCAAAAGTTATTCCTTATGTAGTAGGCTTCTGGCTCATTGTAAGAGTTATATCAGTTACTTTAAATGGCGGCTGGTCACATGCTTTTGCATTTTCTACTCAGTCAATATGGTTTTGGCTTGAACTTATATTAGTTATAATACCATCACTTATGATATTAACATGCAAATATGCTAAAAGTGAAAGCGGTATATTCTTCATTGGCATGCTTCTTTTAATCGGCGGTGGTATGTACAGGATTGGTGTATATAATGTAGGTTTTAATCCTGGACCAGAATGGAATACATATTTCCCAAGTGTTGCAGAGTTTTTAATTACTTTAAGCTTTATTGCTATAGAAGTATTTGGATATATGGTACTTGTTAAATTAACCCCTGTGCTTCCAAATCTGGAAAATCATGGGCATCATCACTAGGCTTTAAGCCTATAAATTGCATATAAATAATATGCGAAGAAGGCTTTTAAGCCTAAAAGATTATAAGAAAAGGAGATTTATATGCCAGTTAATGGAAATAGAATTACAGTAGACCCAATCACAAGGATTGAAGGTCACCTGCGTATAGATGTTGAAGTAGAAGGCGGTAAAGTTTCTAACTCTTGGTCATCTGCTCAAGCATTTAGAGGTATTGAAACTATTATGAGAGGTAAAGATCCACGCAGTGCATGGGCTATGACTCAGCGTTTCTGTGGTGTTTGTACAACTACTCATGCATTATGCTCTATCAGGTCAGTTGAAGATGCATTAAATGTATCTATTCCTGTTAATGCACATATGCTTAGAAACTTAGTAATGACTATGCAGTCTTTACAAGACCATATAGTTCACTTCTACCACTTAACAGCATTAGACTGGGTAGATATTGTAAGTGCATTATCTGCAGACCCTGCTAAAGCTGGTAAAATTGCAGAAAGTCTTGCTGCTTTTTCACCAATAAGTAAAGCATGGCCAGCAAACTCATTTAATACTATGAAAAATGCTAAAGACCGTCTAGCTGCTTTCGTAGGAACTAAAAACTTAGGTATCTATGGGTCTGGTTACTGGGGTCACAAAGATATGAGACTTACTCCAGAAATAAACTTACTTGCTTTTGCTCACTATTTAGAAGCATTAGAGTATCAACGCAAAATTGCAGAAGCAGTTGCAATCATCGGTAGTAAAAACCCACATATTCAAAACTTAACTGTTGGTGGTGTATCTACTGCAATTAACTTTGACAGTATGGCAGCACTTAACATGGAAAGAGTTCAATGGATTAAAAAACTTCTTGATGAAACAGCTGATTTCGTAAGATGTGTGTATATTCCAGATGTTATCGCAATTGCAGGTGCATATAAAGATTGGTTTGACCTTGGTAAATGCTCACCTAACTATATTGCAGTGCCAGATGTACCAATGAATGAAGCATTAACTGAATTTGGTATGAAAGGTGGTATAATCATTGGAGATAAATTCAGAGAAATTGAAGACTGGAAAGACGAAGCATTAAGAAAAGGTATTACAGAAAATACTACTCATGCTTGGTATAAAAACCCAGAAGATACATTACATCCTTATGATGGCGAACAAATTCCAGCATATACTGATTGGCAGGAAAATGGTAAATATTCATGGGCAAAAGCTCCACGCTTTGAAGATAATGTAACTCAAACTGGTCCTATTGCTCAAGTATTAGCAGGCTATATGGCAGGTGATGCACTTGTTAAAAAATATGTAGACTTTGTTGCAGCAAAAGTAGGTGTAACAATTCCACAACTTAACTCAGTAATGGGGCGTAATGCAGCAAGAGCTATCAGAGCATTATTAATGGTAGACCATGCATATCTCTGCTTAGAAAAATTACTTGATAACTGTAAAACAGACCAAAGCTATGTAAACTACTTAAAAGAAGTTCCAACTGATAAAGAATATATTGGTGTTGGCTTTAACGAAGCTCCACGCGGTATGCTTTCTCACTGGATTAAAATTAAAAATGGTGTAATAGAAAACTACAGTGCTGTTGTTCCTTCTACATGGACAGCAGGTCCAAGAGATGATAAAGGCAGAAAAGGTCCTTATGAAGAATCATTAATGAACCTTCCTGTTGCAGAAATGGATAAACCACTTGAAGTTATCCGTTCTATTCACTCTTTTGACCCTTGCATAGCTTGTGCAGTCCACACTATTGACCCAGAAGGCAAAGAAATAGTGAATGTAAAAATCAGATAATATAAACCTGATAAATTTTAATGGGGTATGCTTTAAAAGCATACCCTTTTTTATTAAACTCTTTAGAGAGTTGAGCGAAGCGAAACAAAAAACTACTGGCTGTGCCAGTAG
>CAJUJZ010000048.1 GCA_910586745.1 uncultured Mucispirillum sp.
AAATATATTATATGATAATATTGCAAACATACTAAATGTAACTAATGAAAAAGATGTTTTTAAATCAAACTTATATTCCGTAAACATTTTTATTAAAGATAAAAATAAGAAAAATAATACATTTAAACCAATATATGAGCCTGCTGAGTAATCAGAATATAAACCAAAAACAATAGAATAATGTAAATATGTTTCTTCATTTATTTTAGAAGCAATAAGCACATATACAATAATAGAGAAATTAATATTTGATAAAAAGTGAAAAGTTGTGTAGGATAACACATAGTATAAAATCAGTATTAAAATAATAGATACATATCTATTTTGAATTACTTTTAACAACGAAAACATGTTCTAATTTATAAAAATCTTCGGACTGTTCTATAAATACTTTTTGAAAAAGACCAGTATTATCACGAACAATATCCGATACTTTACCTATCCTTATACCTTTTGGATATAACATTCCAAGTCCTGATGTAACAAATACATCACCAATACGCACATCATCTAATCTGTCATAGTAATCAATATACAAATGCCCCTCACCATCACCTCGCATAATTCCAGATACACGAGTTCTACTGTTCATTACACTTACATTTGATGAAATATTTAATATAACATCTACTTCACTAGTAGTAGCATAAGTGTTAGATACTCTGCCAACTAAACCCTGAAAACCTATAACAGGGTCATTTTTTTCAACACCATCAATGTTTCCTGCATCAATGACTATATTTTTCACATAGCCGTCACTTACACCTATAACATTAGCAGGCATTTGTTCAAAATCATAAGTTCTGTATAATCTTAGAAGTGTCTGCAGCCTTTCACTTTGACTAAGCTTTTCTGATAATAAAGTATTTTCAAGAGTTAAGTTATCAATTAACTTCTTATATTCTTCATTCTCTTTTTGCACATTTACCAAGTTAATGTAAGAATTCCAAATATTACCAATACCTGAAAACACTTTATTAGTGAGAAAAATAGCTGGGTTTACAATATTACCTAATAAACCACGAAATGGACCTTCAACATTAATATTCCTAGCCTGCACTATTATAACAAGCAGTATAATAATGATTACAAGAAACAGCCTTTTCCACTTAAACATTTGTTATTCTACTGCAACCTTTTTAAGCAGTTCTAAATCATCAAGCACTTTACCTGAACCTAATGCAACAGCTTTAAGTGGATCATCAGATACAATAATAGGTAAACCTGTTTCATGAGATAAGCGTTTATCAAGATTTTTAAGTAATGCACCGCCCCCAGTTAATACAATACCTCTATCAACAATATCTGCTGAAAGCTCTGGTGGAGTCTGCTCTAACGCTATACGAACAGCATCAACAATTTTTGCAATAGCTTCTTTAAGTGCTTCTCTAATTTCAGAATCAGAGATTTCTATTGTTTTAGGAATACCCGTAACTATATCACGGCCTTTAATTTCTGTTTTAATTTCATTTTCTAATGGAAAAGCTGAACCAAGTTTTATTTTTAAATCTTCAGCTGTAGCTGTTCCTATTAAAAGATTATACTGGCGTTTAATGTAGTTAACAATATTGTCATCCATTTCATCGCCGCCAACTCTAACAGAGTTTGCATATACTATGCCAGATAATGAGATTACAGCAACTTCTGTTGTACCGCCACCTATATCTACCACCATATTACCTGATGGCTCTTGAATAGGAAGCCCTGCACCAATAGCTGCTGCCATTGGTTCTTCTATTAGATAAACTTCTCTTGCTCCTGCCTGAATTGCAGAATCTTTAACAGCTCTTTTTTCTACCTGAGTAACACCAGACGGAATACATATAACCATTCTTGGACGAACAAGACTTCTACGGTTATGAACTTTTAATATGAAGTATCTAATCATTTTTTCAGTGGTGTCATAATCTGCAATAACACCATCTTTCATTGGGCGAACAGCACTAATATTTGCAGGAGTCCTGCCAAGCATATTTTTTGCTTCCTGACCAATTGCTAAAATTTCTTTTGTATTACTATTTATTGCAACAACAGAAGGCTCGCTTGAAACAACACCTCTGCCTTTAACATATATAAGAGTATTAGCTGTGCCTAAATCTACAGCTAAATCACTGGAAAACATATTGTACATAAAATTCATCGACATTCTTACTATACCTCACACACTATTATTATTAAGACCATACACTATATATAAAATACTATATTCAATAAATTACTTTATATATATTGTATTAAATGCCGAAAGGGGGATTTGAACCCCCACAGGTGTTACCCCACAGGTACCTGAAACCTGCGTGTCTACCAGTTCCACCATTTCGGCATATATGATTATTCTACACCAACCATTACAGATGTAGATTTTATAACTGCATAAGCTTCTTTGCCTACTGCTAAATTTAATGATTTAACAGCATCCATAGATATAGTAGCAGATATTATATTACCACCAATATCTAATTTAATAACTGCATTAACTGCACCGGTTTCAATTTCTTTTATAGTTCCTTTTAATTGGTTTCTTGCACTTAATTTCATCAAAAACTCATCTTTTATTTTTACGAAAAAAGTTTACTATAATAAATTTTAAATTGCAATAATTTTCTTATGTCAGGCTGTTTTTTTCTAAATTTAATAAAAATACTTTAATATCTGCCCCAAGTGCATAGCCTGAAATACTTCCATTAGAATGAACTACTCTATGGCATGGAATAATTATTGGTAGTGGATTTTGCCCGCAGGCAGAGCCTGCTGCTCTATATGCTTTTGGCGAAAAAACTTTTTCTGCAAGTTCTTTATAAGATATTGTCTTACCATAAGGAATATTTAATAAAGACTTCCAAACTTTCTGCTGAAACAATGTGCCTTCATATTTAATATTTAAGCTGAAATTTTTACGACTTCCATTAAGATATTCATTTATCTGTCTAAAAGCATTATTTATTATTTCAGTTTCTTTTAATATATGACTATCGTTTCTATATTTTCCTAAAGAAATATATCTTATATAAAAATCATCGGCAGTAATATTTATGCTGCCGATGACTGTATTATATTTATAATAGTATAATTCCATACACTAATCCGTAAAAGTTCTCATAATACGGCTTCTTGTAGGGTGCCTTAATTTACGCAGAGCTTTGGCTTCTATTTGTCTGATACGCTCTCTTGTTACTGTAAATTTTTTACCTACTTCTTCTAATGTATGGTCAGAGTCACAGTCAATACCAAACCTTAACCTTAATACACTGGCTTCTCTTGGTGATAAAGTATCAAGGATATTTCTTGTATGCTCTTTTAATTTTAAATAAGTAACTTCATCAGATGGATTTTTAGCAGATTTATCTTCAATAAAATCTCCTAAGCTTGAATCTTCATCCTCACCTATTGGAGTTTCAAGAGATACGGGTTCTTTTGCTATTTTCATTACTTTTTTAATTTTTTCAACAGGAATATCCATTTTTTCAGATATTTCTTCTGGTGTTGGTTCTCTGCCTAAATCCTGCTGGAGATTGCGTGTAACCTTCATCATTTTATTAATAGTTTCTATCATATGAACAGGTATACGAATTGTGCGTGCCTGGTCAGCAATAGCTCTTGTAATTGCCTGCCTAATCCACCATGTAGCATAAGTTGAAAATTTATACCCTTTTGAGTAATCAAATTTTTCAACAGCTTTCATAAGACCAATATTACCTTCCTGAATTAAATCAAGGAACTGCAAACCTCTGTTTGTATATTTTTTTGCAATACTTACAACAAGTCTAAGGTTTGCCTCAATAAGTTTGGATTTTGCACTGTCAGTTACATGCTCACCTTCTAAAAGGCTTTCATATATCTGCTCAAATTCTTCTTTTTCTATACCAATATTATTATAATGAGTATTAATTTTTTCTAGTGCTTGAAAATGTTTGCTGATTATAGTAGTTATTTCTTTTTCACGCATACCCTGATTAGAAGCAATAGTAGTTATTTCTTCTTGAGTAATGCTGAATATTTGAAAAATATCTACTTTTAAAATTTTAGCTACTTTGTTAAGCTCATACATACTATCTTGCACAGCATCATAAGAGATTTTAATATCCTGAGATATTTCATTAATAGTAGTAAAGTTAACTTTAATATCAAGAAGTTTATCAGTTAATTCTTCAATTGATGTTTCTAATTCTGCTTTTTTCTTTTTCTGTTCATCAGCAGGCATATTTTTAGCATTTTTTCTGTATTCTTCAGCTAATGTAATATCTTCACGAAGTTTATTAACTATTTCATCAATAGTATCAAAAAACTGAGCTTTTAACTGAGCCTCTTTACTGTCTTTGATTTCTTTAACTGCTTCTTCGTCCATGTCTTCAAAATATTCTTGAAGCTGTTCCATTTCAATATCATCTTCTTCTATATCTATAATATCTTTAAGACGCATTGTGTCATTTTTAACACCTTCTGAAAATTCCATAAACTTAGCTACAGTTGATGGGAAAGAAAGAATTGCTTTAATTACTTTTCTCTGCCCTTTTTTAATTTCTTTTGCAACATTAACTTCATCTTCTCTATTTAAAAGTGGAATATTACCCATTTCTTTTAAATAAAGCCTTACAGGGTCATCAGTGTTTAAAACTTCTTCCCCATCTTCCTGATATTCGCTGTCAATAGATGATAAACCATCTTCATCATCTTCCTCATCTATTACTACATTTGTAGGAAAAATATTTCCTTTTTTACTTTTATTATCTATAACATCAATTTTAAGCTGTGAAAGTAATGTTATTATTTCATCAAGAAAATCACTCGTTGCTGCATCTTCTGGCAGAGCATCATTAATCTCATCAAAAGTAAGAAATCCTTTTTCTTTACCTAGTGTGATTAATTGTTTTACTTCAGGTAGTTTGATCTTCTTTGACATAAAATTTATTCACCATCCTTATTTTTACCTGCAATCAGCTTTGTAAGATTATTTAGTTCCTGCAAAATACTGATTTGTGCTGTTTTGTCAGTAGTTGTCCGCATTAAATCTATCAACTCACTCTGACGCTTTTTTAGATAATTAAGTTCAATCTGCCGTTTATTTTTCAATGCTTCATCATAAGCACTATCTTCTGCAATTTCCCGCATTGCAAGCTCTACAAATTGTTCCCCTAATTCATGCGTAATGTCTTTAATATCTGAAATTTTTGGTAAAAATTCAAGTATTTTTTTTAAAATACTTTTGATTTCATTATTATTTATCATTTCCAGATTCATATCAGCAAGCAGTCCGTCAACAATATCAACTGGTAAATGAGATAAACATGCCATAAAATCCATCTCGCATAAGTATAAGTTCTTATTAACTGACTTATTTACGACAGCATTCTTTTTATATCGGTTCACTGCTAATTCTTCTTGAATATTTTCTTTTTTCAAACCGAATATATCTGCGGCTGCTTCAATATAGTAATCTTTCATGTGCAGATTTTCTATTTTTGCAAGCATATCTTTTACTGATTTAAACCTTACAAGTTTTATATTAAAATCGTTTTTAGCAGAAAGTGCTAGTCTTTTAATCATATGTATAAACAAATCTTCCCGTTTACCATATAACGATTTAAAACTATCTATCCCGTAATTTAATATATAACTGTCTGGGTCATCAGTCTGTGGTAAAAAAACAACCTTTGGGAAAAGTCCGCTTTCTGCAAATCTTTCAAGGCTTCTAAATGCTGCTTTTTCTCCAGCACTATCACCATCAAATATAACAGTGATTTCTTCAGCATACCTTTTTAAAAGAGCTATCTGCTCATAAGTTAAAGCTGTCCCCATAGGTGCAACTGCATTTTTAAAACCGCTTTTATAAAGACGCATTACATCAAAGTAGCCCTCTACAATAAGAGCATTTCTGCTTTGTTTCATAGCATCTTTTGCTTTATCTATATTAAATAAAGTATATCCTTTATGAAATACAGAGCTTTCAGCTGAATTTAAATATTTTGGATTAGAACCATCTAAACTTCTGCCTGCAAAAGCTGCAATTGAGCCTGTTACATTTTTTATAGGCAGCATTAATCTGTTAAAAAATCTAGCGTATGGAGCACCATATTTTGATTCTTTAAAAAATCCTGAATTATAAAGTATATCTTTTGGAAACATTTTATAAACTGTTGAATAATTCACATCTCCAGAAAGAAAACCTATACCGAACTCATTAAAATCATCATCATTAAAACTACGGTCTGATATATATTTTCTAGCTTCTTCACCAGCACTTGTGTAAAAAAGTTTCCGTGAAATTTTCTGTATTTCATCATGTAAAGATATTATATCTTTAGAATGACTATTTTCTTCTCCATCATATTCTATATTAATGCCATATTTTTCCGCCAGATATATTACTGCATCTTGATATGAAAAACCAAGCCTGTGCATTATAAATGTAATACCGTCACCTTTTGCATCACACCCAAAACATTTAAAAAAGCCTTTTTCACTATCTACTTTAAAAGAAGGAGATTTTTCATCATGGAATGGGCAAAGCCCCCATAAATCTCTGCCTCTGCTGCGTAATTCTACATAAGGCTCTATAATAGTGGCAATATTTATTAACCTAATCTGTTCAAGCATTGATGAGGTAAACCGTGCCATAACTATTTCAGCTCCTTGTAGTAGTAAAAGATTTAATATATATTTTTTTAAAATAAAATCAATAAAGAATTTAAAAAAAATATATATTTTGTAAAAAGAAAAACCTGCCCTTTAATTTAAGAGCAGGTATAAAATTAATAAATTACTTGTTTTTTAATTGACATACAGAGCTGCAGCATGAAGGTTTGCCTCCATTTGAAGTGCCGCATACACATGAACAGCCTGATTTACCTGTTAATGTTTTATATATTTTTCTGATACTTATAAAAGCAGCCACTAAAACAATCAATGCTACGATAATATTTCCTAACATAAAACCTCCTTATGTTACATAAAAAGCTTGCCTGTCTGATATATTATTAATGTTACAATATATGCTGTAACAGTCATACCAAAGAATTGGAAAAATGCCCATTTCCATGAGTTACTTTCCCTTTTTACTATTGCAAAAGTTGCCATACATGGTGCACTTAAAAGAGCAAATACCATAATTGCAAACCCTACAAGTGGAGAATAATGTTCACGAAGTTTATCTCTTAATGCATCAGAATCTTCTCCAGCTTCTCCAAGAGAGTAAACTATACCCATTTGAGCAACAAACACTTCTTTTGCAGCAAATGCACCTATTAATGCTGTACCTATTTTCCAGTCAAAGCCAATAGGTGCAAGTACAGGTTCTATAAATTTACCTATTCTTCCTGCTGCACTGTATTCAAGCTCAGCTTCTGCTATTTTATTATTAATATCTTCTATCTGCATAGAAGCAGCTTCCAGCTCTGATGATATTTTTTCTGCTTTTGCAAGCTCTCTTTCACTTAATTTTGAGTTAATGCTTTCTGCTTCCTGCATATTTTCATCAGTCATAACTACATAACCAATTTCTGCAAGCTCAGCAGTTTTTTCTTCCACAACCTGCTCTAACTCAGGCAGTCCTTGTTCATATTCAGCTATTTTATCTTCTGGGAATAATGGGAATACTGTTAATGACCACATTACTATAGATACAAATAATATAATTGTACCTGCTTTTTTAAGATACAGCCAACTGCGTTCCCACATCTGCATTAATACGCCTTTTAATGTAGGAATACGGTATGGTGGAAGCTCCATAACAAATGGTGCAGATTCGCCTTTTAATACTGTCATACCTAAAATTTTTGCTACAATTATAGCTATTACAATACCTATTAAATATATAACCCATAAAACTAAAGCCTGATTTTTATCAAAAAATGCTGGGATAATAAGCAAATATATTGGCAGCCTTGCACCACAGCTCATAAATGGTGTTACAAGCATTGTCAATATTCTATCTCTTTGGTTATCAAGAGTTCTTGTTGCCATAATCGCAGGAACAGAACATCCAAAACCAATTAAAAACGGAATAAAACTTTTACCATGAAGACCAATTTTATGCATAACTTTATCCATAATAAAAGCAACACGAGCCATATATCCACTAGCTTCAAGTATGGCTATTGCTATAAACAGAAATATAATATTTGGCAGAAATACAATAACACCGCCAACACCGCCAATAATACCATCAACAATTAGAGACCTTAGCAAATCATGAGTTATCAGCACACTTGCTTTATCACCTAAAAATACAAAAAACTGCTCTATCCAGCCCATAAATGGGTCACCAAGAGTAAAAGTTAACTGGAAAACTAAATACATAAGCCCTAAAAAGATAGGAATACCAAGAACCCTGTTTACTAAAACAGAATCTATAGCATCACTCATATTATGGCGCGCTTCTACTGTTGTTGTAACACATTCCTGACATGCTCCAGAAATAAAACCATATCTGGCACTTGCTATTGCAGTTTCTGGAGAATCACCAAGCATTTTATCTATATCTATTTCTGCTTTTTTCACTTCTTCTGCAACAATTGGCGAAGGCACAATCTGCATTACATCTTTATCACCTTCTAAAAGCTTAACTGCAAGCCATCTTGTATTATAATTTTCTATATTAGTTGAATGCTGCTTGATTAATTCTTCAACAGAATTAACATATTTTTCTATTACTTTATCATAAGTAATTATTGGATATTTTATATCATGTACTTTTGCAGCTTTAATAGCTTCATCTAATATATTTTTAACGCCATCACCTTTACTGCCTACTGTTTCTACTATAGGCACTCCAAAAAGATGAGAAAGACTTTTAATATCTATTTTAATACCCATTTCCTGTGCCATATCTTTCATATTAAACACAAAAACAAGCGGTATTCTAAGCTCCATAAGCTGGACAGCTAAATAAAGATTTCTTTCAAGGTTTGAAGAATCTATAATGTCCACAACAACATCAGGTTTTTCGTTAATAATAACATTTCTTGCCACCACTTCTTCAACAGAATATGCTGTTAAACTATAAGTGCCTGGTAAATCAATAATTTTTAACTGTTGATTATTATATGTAATAGTGCTTTCTTTTTTTTCTACTGTAACACCTGGATAGTTGCCTATGTGCTGTCTTGCCCCAGTTATTGCATTATATATAGTAGTCTTGCCTGCATTTGGATTACCAGCAAGAGCTATTGTTAAATTTTTTTTCATATCAATCCTCATAGATAATTTTAGATTAATGTATTTTTTTAGGATAACCTAAAAATAATTGCAAAAAAATAATACTATATCATTTCCACTTCTATTTTAGAAGCTTCATCTTTTCTTAAAGATAAATGATAACCTTTTACTTTCATTTCAACAGGGTCACCGAGTGGAGCAACTCTCTCTACTTCAATAATCGTTCCTGTTGTAAGCCCCATTTCTGTAATTCGTTTAAAAAGATTACCTTTAGATATAATCTTTACAACTTTACAGCGTTCTCCAGGACGAACATCGTTTAATTTTTTCACAATACGACCTCCTTGCAGTTGTTTGCTGTGGTTTTCATGCACTTTATCTGAAATAGAAGATATACATTCCTGACAAACTTCTAAAGAAATAGCTTTATCACAATGACTGATTTTACCATTTGCCCATTCTTCGCCACCTCTAGGGCATATCTCTATAAACTCAGCGAATCTGGCAAGCCTGTCTATAATTTCTACCGATATACCATGCTCCATTGCACAGGCAGCTTTATCAGCCTTCTCTACAGCTACACCCAACACTTTAACAAAGAAATCTTTTAAAAGCTCATGGCGGCGTAAAATATCCATCGCTGCCATACGACCTTCATTTGTTAAAGTAATAACATCATAAGGCGCATAGTTTATCATACCTTTATCTGCAAGTGTTTTTAATGCACCAGTAACAGATGCATTTGAAACATTAAGCCGTTTTGCAATATCTTTTGGCCTGACAGC
Source organism: uncultured Mucispirillum sp. (assembly GCA_910586745.1). Lineage (GTDB taxonomy): Bacteria > Chrysiogenota > Deferribacteres > Deferribacterales > Mucispirillaceae > Mucispirillum. Next base: position 9,939 of record CAJUJZ010000048.1, read on the forward strand.
TTCTTTTTCAGATATAATAAGGTAAATCGTTTCCAAATAATCTTCTAAACTTGAAGTAAGTTCTTCGCTCAAATAAATATCCCATTCGCACTAAATAAATTATTTTTATTTATAAATATACTATTTTACTAGACAAGTCAATATAAAATCTTATTGATATAAAATATTTAATAAGAAAATTTATTTCTTTTATTATCAATATCTTAAATAATATAATGATTTATATTATTAATAATTATTATCAAAAAATATATTTTGAATTTTTATAATAATTTTATGTCATAAAATTTGTAACCAAAAAAAAGGAATTACAAAAAAACAAATAAAAATAATATGAGATGTATGTTATGGAAAAATTTTTTAGGAAAATCCATCTTTATATGGCACTTTTAACTATTCCTGCAGGCATAATGACAGCCATAACAGGGTGCAGTATATATTTTAGGTGCAAACCAGAATACTGGAGAAGATATTAAAACATATATTATTAATCAAACTATTCCACAAGGTGAAGAATTTGCATTGTTAGAAACATGGACAAAAGAAAATAATGTAAAAACAATCTAAAAAAGAAACTGTTATTGGCAGTACTGGCTACACATTTCTATTATCTGAAAAAATAATACAACAGAATTTGTTACAATAGATAAAAGCTTACTTAGTAAAATGATTATCCTGCATAAAGCAAAATGCAGTATATTATTTAAAATAATTATGGTGTTATATGGTATTGTTTTAGTTACTTTTTATGTTTCAGGGCTTATTATTGCGGTATTTAAGAAAAATATTAACAGCAAACTTGTTCCAAAAACTGAAAGTTATGATGTAGTCGCTGCAGGTTTCATTGTTACTATTATATTAGCAGTATTATCACTATAATATGATATATAAACTAAAAAACTGTTGGAAAAAAATTTTTTACAGTTTTTTTATTTTCAGTAAAACTATTCTCCTGATTTCTTTTTCCTTCTTTTTTTCATATTTGCAGGCATAACTTCAATTATCCTGCCAGCAAATTTAGTTTGATTTAATTTCTCCACTGCCCTTTTGCTGTCTTCATCTTCCATATTAATAAAGCAAAATCCTCTAAACTGGTTAGTATCTTTATCTTTTACAAAAGCAATAGAATCTACTTTTCCATATTTGGAAAATAACTCTTTTATACTGTTTTCTGTAACGCCGTAATCTAAATTACCAACATAAATCCGTTTCATATTTCACCATAAAAGTAAATAAATAGAAAAGCATATTATATAAATAATCATAAAAAAACAACTTTTTTATAATAAATTATAAAAAATACTTGTATATTGCAAATATTACTGATAGTATTAAGTATTTACAAAAGAAAGTTTTTTTGGAGGCATTATATGGAAACAAGTATGATAAGAAATGTGGCTTTTATTTCACATGGTGGTGCTGGGAAAACAAGCCTTATAGAAGCTGTCTTATATAATACTGGTGCTACACAAAAAATAGGCAATATAGAATCTGGAACAAGTATGATGGATTTTGACCCGATAGAAATAGAAAGAAAATTTTCTATTAATGCAAAAGTTGCTTCAGTTACTTGGAACAAAAACCTCCTTAATATTATAGATACTCCAGGATATACTAACTTCCTGCATGAAACAAAATGTGCCTTATCTGCAGTTGATGGTGCAGTAGTCATTGCTTCTGCTATTACTGGTGTTAAAGCTGAAACTATCAGAGTATGGCAGTATGCTGAAGAATATAATCTTTCTAAACTGATATTCATTAATAAAATGGATAAAGAAAGAGCTGATTTTTATAATGCACTTGGTGATATTGAAAAAGCATTTGGTATTGTTCCACTGCCAATATTTTTACCAATAGGTAAAGAAAGCTCATTTAAAGGTATTATAGATTTAGTTAGAATGAAAGCATTAATATACCCTGCTGAACCTACTGCACAGTATACAATAGAAGATATTCCTGCAGACTTATTAAATGAAGCAGAATTCCACAGACAAAAACTTATAGAAGCAGTATCTGAAACTGATGATAATTTAATAGAAAAATATCTTGAAGGTGCAGAATTTACTGAAGAAGAAATTAGAAAAGGTCTTAGAGAAGGTGTTGTTACTAAAAGATTTGTTCCTGTATTCTGCGGCTCTGCAATTAAAAATATTGGTTCAAAACTTCTTTTAGAAGGTATTATAGATTACCTTCCATCACCATTGCAAAGAGAAGCTGCTTATGCAATTGATGACCATTCTGGTGAACCAGTTGATGTAACTGCTGAAGATAAAGAATTTTCTGCTTATGTTTTTAAAACATTTGCAGACCCTTATGCAGGAAAACTTACAATTTTTAGAATTTATTCTGGCTCAATTAAAAATGATACATCAATATATAATGTTAATAAAAAAGAGTATGAAAAAATCACACAGCTTTATGTTTTACAAGGTAAAAACTTTGTAAAATGTGATGAACTTACTGCAGGTCAGATAGGTATGACTACTAAATTAAAATATACTGAAACATTTGATACATTATCATCAGATGTAGACCCTATTACATTCACTGCAGTTACACTGCCAGAGCCAGTGATATCCTTTTCTATTACACCTAAATCAAAAGAAGATGAAGATAAAGTGTCTTCTGCCCTTCAAAAACTTATGGAAGAAGATAAAGGTTTAAAACTTAGGAGAGATGAAAAAACTGGTGATTTACTGATTTCTGGTATGGGACAAATGCATATTGAAGTTGTAGCTGAAAAATTATTGAAAAAATTTAATGTGCATGTAGAATTAAACACTCCAAAAGTTCCATATATGGAAACAATTAAAATTAAAGCTAATGGACAAGGTAAATATAAAAAACAATCTGGCGGTAAAGGTCAATATGGTGATGTATGGCTTGAGCTTTCTCCTCTTGAAAGAGGTACAGGTTTTGAATTTGAAGACAGAATTGTTGGCGGTGTTGTTCCACGAAACTTTATCCCTGCAGTTGAAAAAGGTATTATAGAAGCTGCACAGGAAGGTATTTTAGCAGGTTATCCTATGGTAGATTTTAAAGCTGCATTATATGACGGTTCTTACCATTCAGTAGACAGTTCAGAAATGGCATTTAAAATAGCGGCTTCTATGGCATTCAAAAAAATAGCTGCAGAAGCAAAACCTGTTATTTTAGAGCCAATTATGATAATAGATGTATATACTCCAGAACAATATGTTGGTACTATAGTTGGTGATTTAAACTCAAGACGCGGCAGAGTGACAAATGTTGAACCGCAGACAGCAGGACAGCATATCAGTGCCTCTGTTCCAATGGCAGAAATACTTAAATATGCACCTGATTTAAGAAGTATGACTGGAGGACATGGTATGTTCACTATGGAATTCAGCCATTATGAAGAACTGCCAACTCACTTAGCAACAAAACTTATTAATGAGAAAAAGGATTAGTATATAAAACAATATAGTAGATGATGACATATTATGCATAACTTAAACCTGTATAGTTATTATGATAAATCTCTTGCGGATGTAAATAGAGAATATTTAGAATCTCTAAAGAATAAACCAAAAAGAGCATCCAGACGGAAATGGGATAAAAAAGTTGCTTTTGCAGCTGCAATTACTATTGCAACTGGGTTACTCATAGCAAACTATTTAGGTGTTTTTTCTGAGAAAGTTGTGGAGGTTGTGGAAGCACCTCCTCCACCTGATACAAGAACAGAAGAAGAAAAACAAGGATATGTTCAAATACAAATTTTTGAGTTTGCAGATACTCCTGTTGAAACAATAATGGAGCCTGCAGCTCAAAATGATAATTATACTGGTAAAGTTATACAAACTGCTCAGGCAGAAAATACTGCAACATCTGCTGGTGTAATTAATAATAAAGAAACTAAGAAAAATACAAATAAAACAAAAGATAGTGAAAAGCATGCTGTTGCTAAAAGTGCTGGTGTAAAAAAAGAACAAAAAACTACAGAAAAAAAAGCTCCAGCACCTGCACATGTTGTAAAAAAATATTCAATATTATTTGAAAATATTAATGAAAAGCAGTATAATAAAGTAAAATATCTTAGCGATAAAAATAATACCAAACTTGAAGTAGTTGATGCATACTCAAATACATATTCTATTTGGAAAGTTTATGAGAAATCAGATACTGGCAATGAAATGTTTGGTACAGATAAAGTAAACCATATTGAAGATTTTTTAACTCAAAATGATGCTATTGAATATGCAAAAAGTAGAAATCTTGATGCACTTATTAAGCAGGTTGGAATAACAGAAAAATCATATACTGTTAAGTTATGCTGTTCTGAGCTTGAAAATGCAAAAAAAATTACCCAAAACAGCAATATTACAGATAAAATTATAAAAATAGTTCGTGTAGAATAATATTTTTTTTGATATGATAAATATAATAATATCATTAATATGCTTACAAATATAAAATATTATAAATCATATTTCAAAGG
>CAJUJZ010000049.1 GCA_910586745.1 uncultured Mucispirillum sp.
AAAAAAACAATTATAAATTTAAAAGATATAGCTAATTATTTTAAAAATAGCTTTGTCAGTGATTATATTAAATGTTTAAAGAAAATTGTTAGTGCCAATGAATTAATTGCCTGTTTTTCAGATAACCCTAATAATTTTCTAATGTGGAGCCATTATTCAGATAGCCATAAAGGTGTTTGCCTTATATTTAATACTAAAGAATACAAAAACTTGCCTTCAATTCTATTAAGTGAATATTCTGCTAATGAATATAACTATTATTCATTTTATCAAGTTAAATATCAACCATATAACCAACCTATTAATTTTTTTTCAAATATTCATCATACTATGATGTCAATATATAGAGATTATTGGTATATCGATAGTTATTTAATAAAAAAAGGTGAAAAAAGTAAGCTATATCATGATTATGTTTATGACATATATAATGAAGAAAGTATGAAGTCATATGATAAAAATAATCCTTTTTTTAATGAATATTTAGAAAATACTAAATTACAAATAATTTTTAAATTGCAACATTGGAAAGAAGAAAGAGAATATAGACTTATTTTATTTGACTACATAAAACAAATATCAGAAATAAAAGGCGAAATATATAAATATAAATTTGAATCATTACAAGGTATTATCTTTGGACTTAATACACCATTTAATGAAAGAAACCAAATAATAAATATTATAAAAAATAAATGTTTAGAAGAAAATAGAACTGATTTTAAATTCTATGAAATGCAAATAGATGAAACTATAGGAAAATTAAAGCAAGTTGAACTAAATTTTAATTTATTTGATACACCCCACACGGAGCCTAACCATGAATAACACCTTACCTAATTACGATGAAAAAAGTACATCTCAATTTTCTGCTGTTAAGCAGCTTATAAACATGGGTTATAATTATCTCACTAGGGAAGAAGTTAGAGATATTTTACATAAGCAGGACTATAAATATCTGTTAGAAGAAATCACTTTTCAAGCTATGCGGAAGATAAATGATGAAAGTGTTTCTGATAAAAGTATATTAAATAGAATATATGAGATACAAAAAACGAAATTTGATAATGGCAGTGAAAGTGCTTCATTAAATATATATAATATGCTAACTATGGCAGAAAGTGCCCAAGAATATGTAGAAGGCAAAAAAACTGATGGCAGTATAAAAATAATAGACTGGGAAAATGTAGAAAATAATATATACCATGTTACTACAGAATATAATATTATAGATAAAAAGAATATCCGTATAGATATTGTAGTATTTATAAATGGCATACCTTGTGCAATTATAGAAAATAAAAAACCTTCTGTTTTAGTTGATGAAGCAATTAATCAGATTATAAAAAATAGCACTGGCAGTGATGCACCATACTTTTTCTTATTCCCACAGATATATATAGCTACAAATATTACTAACTTAAAATATGGCACATATAAAACTCCAAATGCTTATTATAATATGTGGAAAGAAAAATATACTACTGATGAATATAATGATAAATTATTATATACTATAAATAATAAATTAGATGATGATACTCTTAATAAAGTATTAAAAAACTTAAGCATAAAAGAATATAACTATACAATAAATGATGAGCCATCAGAGCAGGATATAGGTATATATGGACTTTTACAAAAAGAAAGGGTTATAGATATTATTAAAAACTTTATACTTTTTGATAAAAATATTAAAAAAATAGCCCGTTATAACCAATATTTTGCAGTGAAAAAAACATTTGCAAGCCTTAGCACATATAATGAAAAGGGTGTGCGAAATGGTGGGCTTATATGGCATACACAAGGTAGTGGCAAATCTCTTACTATGGTAATACTTGCAAAACTTATACTTAAAAGAATACCACTTGCCCGTATATTTATAGTTACAGATAGAATAGATTTAGATGAGCAGATAAAAAATACTTTTGAAAATAATAACCTTGGTACAAAAATAGAAAAAGCTAGTAGCGGAAAAGATTTAGTAGATAGATTAAAAACAAAAGAATATAACTCTATCACTACTACACTTATACATAAATTTAATATTACTGAATGTATAGATGATGATAGCGATATTTTTATATTTATAGATGAAGCCCATAGAACTCAAGATGGTATTACACATGCCACTATGCGAACAGTTATGCCAAAAGCCTGCATTATTGGCTTTACTGGCACACCGCTTATGACCAAAACAGAAAGTAGAACAATACAAAAATTTAATAATAACTTAATAGATACATATAAAATGAAAGATGCTGAAATTGATAAGGCAGTATGTGAGCTTATATATCAAGGCAGGTTTGCAGAACAAAAACTTGATAAAATAATGGCAGATTTTAAATTTGATAAAATCACTAAAACATTAAATGAAAAACAAAAACAAGATTTAATAAAAAAATATGTTTCTAGCACTTTAATGAAAGAAAATAGTAAATATATATGTGTGGTGGCAACAGATATATATGAGCATTTTATAGCTAATTTTAAAGGCTCAGGGCTTAAAGGACAGATAGTAGCACCATCTAAATATGCAGCAGTATGCTTTTATAAATGGTTTCAAGAATATAATCAGTTTGTAGAAAAAGATAAAGTGCTTAATACGGCAGTAGTGATTTCTGATGATAATAAATATGATAATACTGGCTCTACTGATGATGAAGATATAGACTATAATAATGTGGTAGCAAAATTTTTAGAAAATATTAAAAAAGAAAAATCACTTAAAAAATATGAAAGAGAAACGATAGATAAATTTAAAAAAGATACTGATGAAATAGAAATATTAATAGTAGTTAATAAACTTTTAACTGGCTTTGATGCTCCACGAAATACTGTGCTTTACCTTGTAAAACAGCTAGAAAACCATAACTTAATGCAGGCTATAGCTAGAGTAAATAGAGTGTTTGACGGAGATAATAACAAACAGAAAAAAAATAATGGGCTTATTATAGATTATTCTGCTAATGCCCAAAACTTAAAAGATGCTATGCAGCTTTTTTCTGGCTTTAACCCAAGCGATGTGGAAAATATGCTGAAAAATACAGATGATTTAATAGCGGAATTACAAAATATTTTTAACCAAATGAGAAAAACATTTAAAAATATTCCTAATACTGCACCTATTGAAAAATATGTAGACTTTTTAAAACAAGCTGATAACTCTTTTGAAAGAGAACTTTTTTATAATAATGTAAATAAGTGTATAGATGTATTTAATTCTTGCCTTTCACTGCCAGATTTTTATACAAAACTTTCCCCTGCTGCGATTAGTGAATATAAAAATACACTTAAAAGCTATGTAGAAATAAAAAAGGCTACTAAAATTGCAATGGCTGAAATTATTGACTTTTCTAAATATAAAAACCAACTGAAAAAAATATTAGATGAGCATTTATCAGCTGATGAAGTTACTGTACTTACAAAAGAAATAAATATTAGTAACTCAAAAGAATTTAATAGCTTTATTGAAGATAATAAAACAGGGCTTTCTAAAAAATCGCAAGCTGATGCAATCGCTGCACAAACTAAAAAAATTATTAAAGAAAGATATTCTCAAGATGAAGAATTTTATCAAAAATTTTCAGATATAATTGATGATATTATTAAAAGGCTTAAACTTATAAAAGAAGAAGATATTGATGCACTTTTACAAGAAGTAAAACAAGTGCAAGAACAAGTTACAGCCTATAAAGATAATTCTGAAAACTTACCAGATAGTATTGCAAATAATACTAATACTCACCCTTATTTTAGGAAATTAAAAAATGAATTTAAGGATAAAAACCTGCAAGAAGTAGCGGAAATCACTTTATATATTTATAATATTATAGCACAAAATAAAAAAGTAGATTTTCATAAGAAAATAGATATTAAAAATAAAGTGCTTAATATGATACAAGACTACTTTATAGATGAACTTAAACTAACAGATTATAATAAAATAGGCACTCTTTCAGAAGAAATATGGAATATTGCTGTGGCTAATAGGTAATTAATGGATATTTATAAATATATTAAAGAAAAAATATTAATAGAAAAAGAAAATAGAAAAACACTTGCCCTAATAGTGCACCCAGATTTAAATATTACATTAAAAGCACCATTAGAAGCAGAAGAACATATTATTAATAAATTTATTGAAAAACGGACAATATGGGCATTTAAACAGCTAGAATATTTTAAGCAGTTCCAAAATAAGCAAGTGCAAAGTTATGTTTCTGGCTCTAATGTAAAATATCTTGGCAGGCAGTATATGCTAAAAGTAGAAAAATCTGAAAGTGATTATGTTACATTTAATAAAAATAGGTTTTTCCTTTATACAAAACAGCATGATAATATAGAATATAACAAAAATATACTTGATAAGTTTATGTATCATAAAGCAGAAGTAATATTTTATAAAGAGCTTTTAAACTGCCTTGCTACATTTAAAGATATGGAAACACCTAGGCTGAAAATAAGGCAATTAAATAAACGCTGGGGCAGTTACTTAAATAATACAATAATACTTAACCCTGCATTAATTATGGTTGATAAAAAATCTATCCGCTATGTGATAACACATGAACTATGCCACTATTATTATAAAGACCATTCAAAAGATTTCTATACATTACTTGCTAGCAAAATACCAAACTGGCAGGAAATAAAGCATAACATGGAATTAAAAATATTGACTTATAGATAATTTTCTTATATATTTATTTAAAATGTTAACTTAACGGAATAAATATATGGAATTTATTAATCAAATAAATGTGATTGAGATTATTGAAGTGTTGCTGATTACTTTTTTATCTGTTTTCACTGCTGCTATGTTTATACTAACATTATGCAGGTTTAAAGATTTATCTAAAATAAATAAAAAGAATAAAGAAGCCTTAAGCAAAATATCTTTTGATAATTTTTTTGAAAGAATTTATAAGAAAAAAGTGGTGGAAAACATTGTGCTTGATAAGCATTTAGAGGCTGCTTATGAAGAATACAGACACCAAAACTCTATTTTGCTGAAAAAAGCTGCTTTTTATTTCTCTTTGCAGGTTATATTTGGCGGTTTATTTGCCTTTATCTTCAAATATTTTTATAACTATATAGATATATTGTTTTTTATTCCACTGTTATTTGGTATAACTACATTTTTATTATTCAGCAATATGGAAAATGTTTATAATAAAATAGCTAATATCCGCATATATATAAGGCAGGTAGAAAGTCATAAAAACCAGCATTTAATGGATTTTTTTGAAAACGGCTTTTATAAACAGAATTATGATGATGACAGAAATTTATTTGCCATATTTACTGCATTTATAGCTCCAGTATGGATAATTATAGGTGTTTTTATACTTTCTTCTAAAGATATGAAAGAGTTAGCAGCATTATTAATATTTACTCTTGTAATAATAATGGCTTCACTTGCTAACTGGCAGTATAAAAATAGAAAAGAATATAAATTACTAGATAAAGATAAAAAATAGATAAAATTATATGGCAGGTATGTAAAACCTGCCTTTTTTTATTTTATGTTAACCCAATATCTTAAAATAAGCAAGCCGTTATTTTAAGTTCAGCCCTTAACTTAAAATAAGGAATTTATTATTTTAAGTTTTAAATTTATCTTAAAATAAAGCATTTACGGCAGAGTTACTTTCAGCCTATCCTGCCTGAAATAGTTTTCCATTATTTCTGACATTGTTTCTTTATTGCCACGATTATATGACGATATATATTCTCCAAAACTGCCCCTGCCATTTATATATCCTTTTTCTGATATTATAATATCCCCGCCTTGAAATGAGTAAAGCTTTCTATATATTCCTTTTTTAGACGGGTATGATATAACACCATATCTTTCTTCTTGATATGCTGTACCTTTTCCGCAGGCTGTAAAACTTAAGCTTTTTGGTGCTGAAAGTGATGTTATTTCACCAGCTTCGGATATAGTCTGGCTTATCACCTGACCTGATGATATATTATAAATTACCGCGGTGCCATCTGATGAGCCTATGGCAGCACGAGTGCCGTCATTATTTATCTGCACAGATTTTACAGCATCTTTAAAAAATGAAAACTCTTTTAAAGGTTTTACTCTGCCTAGATTATATATTCGGACAGTATTATCATAGCCGCCGCTGATTAAAATATCTTTATCACTTGCAAAATCAAGGCTCATAATTAACTGGCTTCCTGCTCTGTATGTATCTGTGATTTCCCCTTTTTCTAAATCAGTAATATAAATATCTCCAGTTTTTGAGCCTGCAGCTAATATATTACCGCTTCCATTTACTGCAATAGAATAAATACCATTTTTATATCCTTCATAAATCCCAGTATTTACCCAGTTTTTTGTTTCATATTCATATATAACTGCAGGATAAGCAATATACAGCTTATCTGCTTTTGGACTTAATGCTACAGCACGCACACCCATTGCGGGCTTTATTATCCGCTTAATTTCTTTATAATCTTCAATATCCCAAAAAATAATCACATCATCCTGCCCTGCACTTACTAAATATCTGCCATCTTTTGATACGCTCATAGATATGACTGGTTTTTTATGTGCATTATCAAGAAGTATTATATCAGAAGTTTCTGCGTCTATAAGCCTGATATTTCCGTCAAAACTGCCAAAAATTCCATACTGCTCTGTCGCTGCTGTGCTTGAAACATAGTATGCTTTGCTGTAATCTATCTTTGGTGCAGCTGACAGATTAAATGCGTATAAAACAATCACTGTTACAAATAACTTTTTCATATATCACCTTACTGCATTTTCTTTCTGTTTGGTGCCGTTGTAAATGTAATAGATGTCATAGTTTTATCTCCCTGCTGTCTTTTAAAAAGGTATAATACATCCTGTAAAAGCACTTCAGGGCGGACATTTTTTAAATAACCTATTTTATCAAGAGTATATTCTGGCACAATGTATTCAGGCATTGGCTCTTTTTCAAGCCCAAAGGCATATAAACTTTCGCTGCCAAAAGGTGCTTTGACCCTGTAATGTCCTATACATACCCATTTATTTATATTTTTTTCATCAATATATTTAATAAACTTATTATTCCAGTCTAAAAGTAAAATATTAGCTTCTCCGTCTACTGCATTATTCATTGTAATAAAATATATATATCCTGCTTTATTTGCTTTAACAAATAGAGTAAAAGGCTCATTTTCCCGTAAAAATGTCGGATCTCCGTCTGTGGATATTTTTATCCATATTTTATAATCTGTTTTTGGCGGTGTATATGTATTTAAAATAGATGATGTATCAGTTTTTGGCACTGCCTGCATTGTAACAAGCTCTTTTGGTATTTTAACAGCTGATGATTTTAATACTTTTGATACGCCAGTAATAAGTGAGCATGCCATAATAATATCACTTCCGCTTTGTGTATATGAGCAGCGGAGTTTATTTCTGCCATCTTCTTCTACTTCTACAGAGTTTACCTTAGTTGAAAGCATATCTTTAAAAAATGCACCAAACTCTGTAATATTTTCTTTGCCTGCATACATAACTGGTGCTACATATATATTTTTTTCATTCATATCTTTTGTAAGCACTTCTGCAGCTACTTCTAAACTTGGTGGCGTTTCCTGCATTTCAAGTATCATTTTTAATATTTCTGCACTGCTTATTCTAGGCAGCAGATAATCTTTTATGCCAAGCACATCTGCCACTGCCTGATAGCTTTCATATTCATCATATAAGCTCTGCACTGATTTTAATACTCTGTAATTTAATGCTTTATCACCGCCTGTTTTTACATCTTTTGTCATTTCATTAATTTTGGCTGCAATATCTGCAAGCTTATTGCTGTATAATGCAGGGTTATCAATTACTGCAGTTGCTTTATGTTTGCCATTTTCTCTTGAATAGTATACTGATGGATTTAAGAGCGGCACATTTGTGGAAAGCTTTGTCCAGCGTGTATAGTCTGACTGTATTTTATACTGATTTTTATATGTTGTCTGCTCATGCTTTGAAAAAACCTGCACTTTTACAGAAGCTGATAAATCTGCTAATGCTTCCTGCTTTGCTTCTTCCATAGTAGTGCCGTAGCCTACTCCCTGCAAGTCTGCACTGTAAGCATTAAAAACAAATAAAGACATAAATAAAAATAAAATTAACTTTTTCATACTATTTCCATGCTGTAAAAAATACCCTGTCTTCAAAAGGCTCTATTTCAATATCTGCCCCGTAAGTATAGGCAGTGTTTCTAAAGCCTGCTTTTTTCAGTATTGATATTAAAAGTTCTTCTTCATAATATCTTTCATATATTTTATTATCATACCTTTCCCATTTATTATTTTCCTTAACAAATGCAGTCAAAAAGTATGTTATTAATTTTTCTATACTGTTATATGAGCCTTGTGAGATAAATACTTCCTGTTCCTCAACAGCAGAAAAATCACTTAAATCTACATCTTCAGATGAAGAAAGTGAGTTTGTATCAAAAACAAATATTCCATTTTCTTCTAAATGCTCATAAATATTTTTAAATACTAATAATACATCATCTTTACTTAAAAGGTGATTTATACTGTCAAAAAGACATGTTATAGCTTGAAATTTCCTGCCTAAATTAAAATCTCTTGCATCTGCCTGAACAAATTCTACTGCTGGAGCATTTTCTTTCGCATAGTCAAGCATTAGTTTTGAACCATCAAGCCCAGTCATATTATAGCCTCTTTCAGAAAGCAGACCTGCCACATTTCCAGTGCCGCAGCATACATCTAAAATATGTGCCTTTTCTTCTAATTTTTCAAGCAGAAGAATATCAAGAGCCTTTTCTAAATAGAGTGGTGCATTAATAGTCCAGTATTTATTATAAAAATAAGCAAAACAGTCATATTCTGTATATATATCAGCCACAAGTGCAGCTCCCAAAAGATATTGTACCATCATTATTATTTCTTGTACTTTCAAAAAAATGGTTTACAGGACCGCTGCCGCTTCCTATATTCATATCTGCCCCATATATTATCGCTGATGTGATATACTGTTTTGCATATTTTACAGCATCCAGCAGATTAAATCCTAATGCAAGATATGAGCATATTGCAGAAGAATAAGTGCAGCCTGTGCCGTGAGTATTTTTTGAATTTATACGCTTGGCAGATATTTCATAATAGTTTTCCCCATCAAATAATGTATCAACTGATTCTTCACCATTAAAATGGCCTCCTTTTATTATAACATTCTGCGGGCCTAATTCCTTTATTTGCCTGCATGCAGTATCTATATGTTCCTGACTTTCTATTTTCATACCGCTTAAAAGCTCTGCTTCTGGTATATTTGGTGTCACCACATAGGCAAGTGGAAAAAGATTTTCCACCATATAAGAAACAGCATCATCTTTTAAAAGCTTTGCTCCGCTTGCAGCAACCATTACAGGGTCTAAAATATAAGGGCTTTTATTTCTTGATTTTAATACATCTGATACAGCTTCTATTATATCCTTTGAAAAAAGCATACCAGATTTTACAGCATCTGGTGCTGTATCATCATATATGGCTTCAATTTGAGTAATAATTGATTTTGTGCTTAATTCTTCAATATAAGTAACACCACGAGTATTTTGAGAAGTTACTGCAGTAATAACACTCATGCCAAATACACCCAATGCACCCATTGTTTTAATATCAGCCTGTATGCCTGCACCGCCACTGCTGTCGCTTCCTGCTATTGTTAATGTTTTTTTCATTATGCTATACTCCATGTATCTGTTATATAATTTTCTGCATCTAATCCTAATGCACCTGTCTGAACAAACTCGATATCTATAACACCAGGCACCTGTTTTAAAAGCTCTAAAAATTCTATTTCAGGGCATACTTCATATTCTTCTGATACACTCATTAATACCCTGCATTTATTTGGCAGAATGAATGCTATATTTACAGGCAGTCTGCCTTTAAACCGTGCAAGCAGAGTTTTTATTTGAAATACTCTGTCAGGTGTTGATTTTTCAGTATTTATTGTGATTTTTAGTGTGGCAGTATTTTCTTCTAACGCATGACCTAATGTCATAATTTTTCTAGCAGTAATAGAGCCTGTGCCATCTTCATTATTTGGAGTAAATAGTCCCTTAACAGCTATTATATTATCTTCATTTAAGTGCATAATATTATCTGTATATATTTTTGGAAAAACTACAACATCTACACTGTTTTTTGTATCTTCCAGCTCTAAAAAAGCCATTTTTTCCTTTTTGCTTTTTGTAATATGATGGCGTATGCTTTTAATCATACCTGCTACTAAAACTTCACCTTCACTTCGCATACTGTTTACAAGCTCCATATCTTCTGCAAAAGTTTCTATATATCTATTATATTCCTTTAATGGATGGCTTGAATAGTAAAAGCCTAATATTTCTTTTTCCCTTGAAAGCATCTCTTTTGCTGGCAGTTCTTCCACATCTGGATAAAATTCTTCTCTTTCCCCAGTTAAGAAATCTTCTATTGAGCCAAAACCTTTTTCTCTGTCCTTTGCTTTGTTTGCTGCAGCTTCAAGAGCAGACATATATACACCTGTATGCTGATGCCTTGATTTTCCAAAACAGTCAAGTGTGCCTGAATAAATAAACGCTTCTATTGTCTTTTTGTTAGCAGCTGATTTAAAATCCATTCTGTCGCATAAATCATATATACTTTTATATTTACCATTTTTTTCACGCTCTATGATAAACGATTCAATAGCAGCCTGACCTACACTTTTTATAGCTCCAAGGCCAAAGCGAATAGAATCGCCCTCCACTCTAAAATCAAAGTAACTTTTATTAATATCAGGCGGCAGTATTTTTATACCTATTCTTGCACACTCATCTATATATTTTACTACATCATCAATATTATCTATAGAAACAGATAATAATGCACTCATATATTCTTTTGGGTATTTCAGTTTTAAATATGCTGTCTGGTATGCAATATAAGCATAAGCAGCAGAGTGTGATTTATTAAACCCATATCCTGCAAATTTATCTATCAAATCATATAAATCTGAAGCTTTCTGCACATCTTTTCCTAACTTTTGCACACCCGGAATATTTTTTTCTTCATCCCCATATAAGAATATAGCTCTGTTTTTTTCCATTTCTTCTTTCTTTTTCTTACCCATAGCACGCCTTAGCATATCAGCAGCACCAAGAGAGTAACCTCCTAAAACCTGAGCTATCTGCATAACCTGCTCTTGATAAACTATGACACCATAAGTTTCTTCTAATATATCTTTGATTTCTTCAAAAGGGTATATTACTTCTTCTTCCCCGTGCTTTCTTTTTATAAAACTATCAAGCATCCCACTTTCAATAGGTCCCGGACGGTATAAGGCATTAGCGGCAATAATATCTTCAAACACTGTAGGTCTTAATCTTTTAAGCAGTGATTTCATGCCAGCACTTTCCAGCTGGAATACTCCAGATGTATCTCCATGCTGAAGCATCTCATATATTTCCTTATCATTAAGTGGAAGATGGTCTACATCAAAATCTTTATCTACTGTGGCATGTATCCTTTTTACTGCCTCATCTATGATTGTTAAGTTTTTAAGGCCTAAAAAGTCAAACTTAATAAGCCCAACAGCTTCTGCTGCACCTTTTTCAAACTGGACAATAACCTCTCCCTTTGGTCCTTTTGCAAGTGGTGCATATTCTACAAGTGGTTTATCTGCTATTATAACTCCAGCAGCATGCATACCAACCTGACGGATAGAGCCTTCTAAATTTTCACTGTGTTTGCGTATTTCTGCCCCATGCTCTATATTTTCAAACCTGTTGTATAACTCAGGGTCTGCTTCATAGGCTTTTTGAAATGTACTGATACTTGGACCATCAGGAATAGATTTTGCAAGCTTATTCACTTCTACAAGTGGAGTATTATATACCCTGCATACATCTCGGACAGCATTTTTTGGCTTTAATGTTCCAAATGTTACTATCTGAGATACTTTTTCTTCTCCATATTTCTGGCTTACATATTTAATAACATCATCTCTGCCTTTTATACAGAAATCTATATCAAAGTCTGGCATACTTACACGCTCTGGGTTTAAAAACCTTTCAAAGAAAAGTTTAAACCTAATAGGGTCAATATCTGTAATAGTTAATGAGTATGCTACTAGTGATCCAGCACCAGAACCCCTGCCTGGACCTACTGGAATATGATTTTTTCTTGAATAGTTGATAAAATCCCACACTATTAAAAAGTATGCATCAAAGCCTTTCATAATAATGATTTCAAGTTCATAATTAAGCCTTTCCCAGTATATATGATGCTGTTCTTCAGGCACTTTTTTAAGACGCTCTTTAAGCCCTTTTTCTGAAAGCTCTCTAAAATATGATTCTAGTGTATAACCTTCTGGCACTTCATACTGTGGCAGGTGGTTTATGCCAAATGTTATGCTTATATTACATCTTTCTGCTATCTTAACAGTGTTTTCAACAGCTTCAGTGCAGTAGCTGAAATCATTATACATTTCATCTGGAGTTTTTACATAAAGCATACTGGAATAATCCATTTTGCCGCTGCGGGAGTGCATTATTGCAGGATCTAATGTATCAGAAGTATCTCTGCTTAAGTCATCTAAATCATCTTCTCTTGCAAGATATCCGTTAATATCCCCTTTCATTTTTAAAGCAGTATCTGTTTTTACCTGCTGAGAAATTTCTAATGGCTTTAATCTAGGTTTGCGTTTTTCATCGCCAACCTGCCCTAGTTGAATCTGCATTAATATATTATGTGATGAATAATCTTCCTTATTTAAATAATGGCTGTCACATGTGGCAACAAGTGGTATACCTGTTTCTTTTGATATTTGTATAAGCTGATTATTTACTATTTTCTGCTCTGGGATACCATTTTCCTGTATCTCTAAAAAATAGTTATTTCTGCCAAGTATTTCATCATATTCAAGGGCTGCATCTCTTGCTGCTTCATAACCTGATTTTAAAAACTTACGGGATATTTCGCCACCTAAACATGCAGAAAGAGCTATTACCCCTTTTGAATACTGCCTTAATGTTTCCTTATCTATTCTAGGTTTCCTGTAAAATCCTTCTAAAAATCCAATAGTTGAAAGTTTATAAAGATTTTGCAGACCTTCATTATTTTCTGCAAGCAGCACTAAGTGATAATTAGTATCATCACCCTGTTTATAATGGTCCTTTTTATCAAAACGACTTCCTGGAGAAATATAAAACTCACTGCCAATAATAGGCTTTATGCCCTCTTTTTTCATAGTATTATAAAAATCTATTATACCATACATTACACCATGGTCAGTAATGGCACAGGCATCCATTCCGTTTGCTTTTAAATTTTCTGCCAGTTTTTTAATTTTAATAGCACCATCAAGAGCAGAATATAAAGTATGCAGATGAAGATGAACAAATCTGCCTTTTAAGCATTCTTTTTCTTGTAATTGTGTCATTGTTACCTCACTATGCTTATAAGCTCTAATAACTGATGAGCTGTATAAGGTTTCTTAATATAGCAGCAGTTATGCTTTTTACATTCTACTATATTAGAAGAACAAACAATGTCGTCTTTTTGCATATTTTTTTTATAATCAGAATAATCTGCATATACTTTTAAATCTATCCCACGCCTTTTAGCTGCAATGTGAGCAGCAAGGCGTATATCTTCTTCTATTTCTAATAATATTATATCTGCCATAGATTTCTCTCTTGTTGTAATAAATATATCATTTTACATATTTTTTGTAAAATAAAATTATAATCTTTTATACAATTTAAGATAATTTTAATATTTTTTTCCGCTTTTAAAGGATGCTTCCATGTTATTTCATTCTCTTTGCGACTTAATTGTATATGAGCAATTTTTTTGGAATGTTTTGTCAGCTACTTGTCTAAGCGAAGCAAGTTGTAGTGACAATAGAAAAAATGTGAATGATTATACAATTCGGAGCATAAGGAATAAATATAGTGGCGAGATATTTTGTAGTGGAATGATGAGATAAGCAAAAATAAAAATCGTTAAAAAAAGTTAAAATCGTATTAAGTTTTTCAAAATTGCATAGTCATTGCACAGTAGTTACATAGTCCTGCAATATGTTTATCTCACTATACAGTTATTTTTTATCTCATTCTCCCATAGCTAGAACAGTCTATAATAATACACGCGGCAGAAGTATAGACGAACGACCATTTGAACTGAAAGAG
>CAJUJZ010000050.1 GCA_910586745.1 uncultured Mucispirillum sp.
CATACCCTGTTTTTGAAACTGATTTTATTAAATCACCATAATGGAGAAGTTTTTTTCTTAAAGAAGCTATATGAGCATCTACCGTTCTTGTATATGACTGGCTGTCATAACCCCATATAGAATTAAGTAGCCTGTCACGAGAAAATATAGTATCAGGGTTAAGCAGAAAAAGCCTTAAAAGTTCATATTCCTTATGAGTAAGTTTTATTTCCTGCCCGTCAATATATACTTTATGGTTTGCATCATCTATTTTTATGCCCGTATGCTCTATAATATTTGATGACCTGCCTGTAATAGATGAGCCCCTGCGTAAAATAGTATTTATTTTTGCTGTAAGCATTTCCATACTAAAAGGCTTTGGCAGGTAATCATCAGCACCAGTATTAAGACCAGAAATAATATCATGCTCTGCATTTTTTGCAGAAATAATTATTACTGGAATATTTGCTGTATTTTCCTTACTGCGTATGATTTTTAAAAAATCCATGCCTTTAAGACCTGGAAGCATTAAATCTAAAAGTATAATATCACAGGCTACTTCATCTAAAATAATAAGCCCCTCATTTGCATTATCTGCTGTATGAATTTTAAAGCCGGCTTTTTGCAGATTATATGCAATAAGCTCTGTTATATCTAAATCATCTTCAATTAGAAGCACATTCCTCATTTAAACTGTCCTTTAATTCATGGGTGCCTTTAACAATATAACATACTGCTTCTGCAATATTAGTTGCATGGTCTGCCATACGCTCTAATCTTCTTGCAATATTGATTAAATTGATACCCGTTTTTAAATCTGATACAACTGTTTCACCAGATTCACTTTTGTAGCTGCTCATAAATTGTATTATATCTTTTATTGCTGCACTTTTCAAGATATCAATTTTTGTATCATTGTTTATAATATCTGCTGCTTTATCAATATCAAGCCTGTAATAAGCATCACATGCGGATGTTACTGCCGTAATTACATTTTCAAAAAGTTCTTTTATAGATGACATTTCAAAAATAAAGCTGCTGTTTTGCAGTTTCACTATCTGCTTGCCTATTTTTTTGCAGTGGTCGCCTATTCTTTCAAAATCAGATGATGTTTTAATAGTAGATAAGATATAACGCATATCACTGCCTCTTGGCCAGTATAATGCAATAATTTTACCTGAAAGTTCATCCATTTTTAAGCTGTAGCTGTCAAGTTCTTTATCTCTTACCCTTATGTACTGAGCTTTATTAATATCTTTATTTATATAAGCATCAAAACTGTTTTGTGCCATTTCCTGAGTTATGCTGCAAATGTAAGCAACCATTGATTTAAGTTCTTTATATTCTGCACTGTTTAAATACATATTATTCTCCTTAACTTAATTTACTGGAATATTTTAGCCGAATTTACCTGTAATATATTCTTCAGTCATCTGTTTTTCTGGGTTAGTAAACATTTTATCTGTTGGATCTTCTTCTATTAATTCGCCCATATACATAAAAGCAGTTCTGTCTGAAATCCTTGCTGCCTGCTGCATATTATGTGTTACTATAAGCATAGTAATATTTCCACGCAGTTCCTGCATAAGTTCTTCTATTTTTTTTGTAGATATCGGGTCTAATGCACTTGTTGGCTCATCAAAAAGTATTACATCCGGCTCTGGTGCTAATGTTCTTGCAATAGATAAACGCTGCTGCTGACCGCCTGATAACCCAAAAGCAGAAGTTGAAAGCCTGTCTGATACTTCAGCCCATATTGCTGCTTTTTTTAAAGCATTTTCTACTCTGTCCTGCAGCTCTGTTTTATTTTTTATGCCCCTTAACCTTAAGCCGTAAGCAATATTATCAAATATACTCATTGGAAAAGGTGTAGGTTTCTGAAATACCATACCTATTTCTGCCCTTAAATTTGTCATATCTACATTTTTATCAAGTATGTTTATATCTTTAAACATAATGCTTCCTTCATATCTGTTGCCTTTATATAAATCATGCATTCTGTTAAAGCAGCGAAGAAGTGTAGTTTTACCGCAGCCTGATGGCCCTATTAATGCAGTTATTTTATTTTTTTCTATATCTAATGTTACATTTTTTACAGCCAGTTTATCGCCGTAATAAAATGAAAGATTATTTACTTCTATTTCTTTTTCAATTACTTGATTTTCCATTAAAAGCTCCTTCTTTTCATAATGTATTTTAATATGATATTTGTTAAAAGTATAAATACAGTAATAACTAAAGCAGATGCCCATGCTGAAATTATCCAGTTATCATAAGGTGAGCCGGCATACTGGAATATTGTAACTGTTAAAGACGGCATAGGCTCGCTCATATTTGCTGATAAATATTTATTATTAAATGATGTAAATAAAAGCGGTGCAGTTTCCCCTGCTACACGAGCTATTGCAAGAGATACACCTGTAAATATACCAGTTAATGCACTTTTTAAAATAATATCTTTTATAACTTTATAATAAGGTGTGCCAAGAGCAAGAGCTGCTTCCCTTAACTGCCATGGAATAAGTTTTAATGATTCTTCAGTTGTCCGCATAATAACAGGTATTAATATAACTGCTAATGCTGCAGCACCTGCCCAGCCGTTAAAGCCGCCAAAGGGTTTTACAAGTAATGAGTATATAAAAGTACCTATAATAATTGTTGGTATACTTATACTTACATCTGCTAAACTGCTTATAAATCTGCCTAGTTTTGAGCTGCTGCCGTATTCTGATAAATATATGCCCCCAAATATACCTATAGGTATGCCTATAACAGATGCCACAAGTGTTAAAATTATCTGGCCTACAAAAGCATGACGCATACCGCCTTCGCCTATCATAAATGCTGGTGCCTCATCTTTTGTAAATAATGATAAATTTAAGCCTGCCATACCTGTCTGTATTACTTTATAAAGGATAGCAAAAAGCAGCACAACACCTATTACGGCAGCTAATGCTGAAAGAGAAAGCATTATATATCCTTTTATTTTTCTTAAAAACCTGTAATTCATTTATCTGCTCCTTGAAATGTATACTTTTGCAACAATTAATGTTAAAAAGTTTAAAACAAAAAGTAAAAGTGCTAAGAAAAACAGTGATGACATCTGCAAGCCTGATGCTTCATTAAACTCATTTACTAATACACTTGTTACTGTTACATAAGGGTCAAAAACAGAAGTTAATGAAATATTCATATTACCTATAATATATGCAATCGCCATTGTTTCACCTAATGCTCTGCCTAAAGCTATGATTATACCTCCCCATATTGCTGTTTTTGTATAAGGGAGAGATACATCTCTTATTGTTTCCCACTTTTCTGCCCCAAGTCCGTATCCAGATTCTTTTAATTCTCTAGGCACTCGTGATAATGCTTCCCGTGCTATACTTGCAATAAAAGGCACTATCATTATACTTAAGACTATGCCGGAAGTTAAAAGTCCTATACCACCTGCATAGTTTATCTGGAAAAATGAACCTATTACAGGCACATCGCCTAAAGCACCAGAAACCCATTTTTGTAAAGTATTTTCTAAAAAAGGTGCAAAAATAAAAAGCCCCCACATACCATATATAATACTTGGTATTGCTGCTAAAAGCTCAATAGCTGTGCTTATAAAACCTTTTAAAAATGACGGGCACATTTCCACAATAAATACTGCCATACCTATTCCCATAGGTGCTGCAATTATAATTGCTATAAATGATGTTAATATTGAGCCTAATAAAGCTCTGCCTGCCCCAAAAATTTCTTCGTTATAATCCCAGCTGGTAGAAAAAATAAAATTGAAAAATCCAAAAGCCTTAATTGCATCAAATGATTGGATAAATAAACTTACAATTATACCAATGATTATAAGTAAAATAGATAAGGCAGAAATAAGCGAAGCTGCTAAAAAAAATTTGTCTTTGTAAAAGGAAAAATTTGATGTTTCTTTCATAAACTACCTTTTTAAATTAATTAATTATGCTTTTACTTAATTTTTATGAAGTATATGAAAAATAAATTTAAAATAGGTTATAATTTTGTAAAATTTTTGTAAAATGTAATAGATATAAAAAACCTGAGTTTGAGTACTCAGGTTAGTTTTGAATGTAAAATAATTAATTTATCAAACTAAATATAAATAGCGTGTCTATGTTTAGTTCTCCATATAGCTGTATAAATTATGCTGTTTTCTTGTAATCTGTTTGTCCTGCAGTAAATACTTCTGCCAGTTCATCATAAAGTTTATCATATTTTTCTGTTTCCATATTGTTTGCAGCACAAACAAGAGATGCAGCAGCCTGCTTAATATCTTCAAGCCTTAATCTGTAAGCTGCTCCATAAATATTATGAGAATGACGGATTACTGCTTCATTATCGCCTTTTTCAATGCTTGGTGGTATACGCTCTAAATCTTTTGAGCAAATAGTAAAAAAATCACGAACAAAACCTTTTAAAAGCTCTGTATTAGCTATTCCTGTAGATTTTGCAAGTGTTTCCATATCAAATTTCATTAAAAGCCTCCTATTTTCAGGCTTTTATATACTGCAGCAATACCTCCTGAAGTTTATTAAAGTTGATTGGTTTTGCAATATGGCTGTTCATACCGCTTGCAATAAAATTATCCATATCTTCTTTAATAACATTTGCAGTTAATGCTATAATTGGAATAGTTATACCCATAGCCCTGATTTCTTTTGTGGACGAAACACCATCCATAACCGGCATGTGTATATCCATAAATATAATATCAAAGGATTTTCCACCTGATACTATATCTACAGCCTCCTTACCATTACCTGCAACAGTAACATTAAAGCCTGCTTTTTGAAGAAAGATAACTATAAGTTTTTGGTTAACTGGGTTATCTTCCACCACTAAAATATCGCCTTTCAGCGTCACTTTCTTATCTGTATCGGCTATTTTTTCATCTTCTTTATAATTTTTTTGCATCAATCTTGCAAATATATCATGTATTCTTGTTAATGTAGCAGGTTTTAGAAAAATATGGCTTATACCATCTATTTTGCTAAGTTTATTTTTATCTATGCTGTATGAGGCAACTATATATTTAATTTTATCCTTATATGGCATTTTAGCAAATACTTCTTTAAACTGCTCTACATCCTTGCCTGCATCAATAAGCACATAGTCTGTATCTTCTGTAATTTTGCTGTAATCACCATTACAGTCAGTGACTTTTATATTTAAAGAATACATATAGTCTTTTAATACTCTGCCACACTCTCCCTGACTTTCAAAAAGAAGCATTTTAAAATTTGTATCAAATTTTTTAATATAATCTGTATCATCAATTATTTTTAATGAAAGCTCAAAAGAAAATGTAGAACCTTTATTTTCTTCTGTTTCAAGCTCT
Organism: uncultured Mucispirillum sp.; assembly: GCA_910586745.1. Lineage (GTDB taxonomy): Bacteria > Chrysiogenota > Deferribacteres > Deferribacterales > Mucispirillaceae > Mucispirillum. Next base: position 5,342 of record CAJUJZ010000050.1, read on the forward strand.
AGCTGGGAATTCATCATCTCAAGCATACTGTGAGAGATAGAAAGACCAAGCCCTGTGCCACCAAACCGTCTTGTAATAGAGGTATCCCCTTGAGAAAATGGAGAGAATATTTTTTCCTTAGTATCATTATTTATACCAATACCTGTATCTGTTACAGAAAATTTTACTCTTACTATACCATTTTCTTTATAAATACAGCGAACATCTAATGATATATTGCCATTTTCTGGAGTAAATTTTACTGCATTAGATAAAAGGTTTGTCATTATCTGTTTGATTTTTAATGAATCACCTAATACTTTCCGTGGCAAGAGAGGGTCAATATAGCTTGTAAGCTCTATTTTTTTCTCCTCAGCTCTTGCCATATACATATCTGCTACTGTTTCAATATCAGTAACAATACTAAATGGCACTTTTTCAAGCTCCATTTTACCACTTTCAATTTTAGAAAAGTCTAATATACCATTAATAACACCTAAAAGATTTTCTGAACTAGCACTTATAATTTTAAGGTATTCTTTTGCTGTATCATCCATTTTACAGTCTTTTAAAATAGCTAAAAACCCTAAAATACCATTAATTGGAGTTCTGATTTCGTGGCTCATATTTGCTAAAAATAAGCTTTTTGCTTTACTTGCATGTTCTGCTTCTGCTTTTGCAATATCACGAGCCTGCACCATTTCCTGCAGCTGTGCAACCATTGCATGCTCTTTCTCATTTGATTCAAGCAGTGTTTTCTGATATTCTACTTTGTCAAAAATATTCCTGTGCTCACATACTACAAGTCTTACATTACCACGCTTATCTAAAATAGGGAAAAAGCTTATCATTTCATATATGTTATTTTCTTCTTCTATCACTTCATAAGATATTTTAACTTTTTCTTCAAATACCTGTTTTACATAACATTCCTGACATGCTCTTGTACATCTGCCTACATGATGTTTATAGCAGTTTACTATATTATCATAAGGGTCTGATACATGGCTTGAGTTAGAATACTCTAGTGTAAAATCCTTTTTATAGACAACTAATGTATTGCCTGCTGCATTAATATAGTCTGTTAAAATTGTAATAAATTCTTCACTTCTGTCTTCTGCCGCTTTTAATTCATTAATTGCAGAATATTCTGGTGTTAAATCACTCATTACACATAAAATCTTTATTATATCACCCTGACTTGTGGTAATAGGTGTGCTTGAAACAGATAAAACAGCCTTTTTACTGTGCTTTGTGGTAAATTCATAAATACCATTAAATATAGTATTAGTGCTTTCGCTGTTAAAAGAATTAATAAACTTGTTAGGCTCACTACATCTTTTTGCAAAATGGATAAGTGTTTCACCAATATATTCATCAATATAACCGCCCATTAAATCTAAAAACTTCTGGTTTACATTAGTTATAACTAAATCACTGCTGAATTCTATAATCTGAGAAGAATTATCTACAGCCAGCTTGTAGCCTGCCAATACTCTATTAAGCTGCATGATAGAGTATTTATTTCTTCCCATAACTATTACAATAAATGCAAAAAGCCACAGTGCAACAGTTATTAAAAGCCATAGAAAAAATGCTATATTATTAAGCTGATATATATAGCTGTTTGGCATAATCTCTGCCACATAGCCAAGTTCATTATTATCAATATCATAAATACTGATACATACACCCCAGTATCTTGTGCCGTCTATATATACCTTGATAAAGTTTTTTACATCTTTTCTTGAAGATACTATATAATCTATATTATTAATTATAGCTTTTAATATAATATCAGGTATATAGTAATAACTGCCTGTCATAACTTTATATTTGTTTATATCCTGACCTTGAATATCTTCTATACCGCCTTTTTCTATATATGTATTTTTAATTAAAAATATATATGAGCTGGAATAAAGAGGTTCTATATGGTTTAAAAAAGAATCTGCTGTCATACCAAATTCAATATATCCATATACTTCATTGTTATGCTGAAGCCTGTATGGAATAATAACAGCCATATCTTTAGAATCTATTGTAAATCTCCTGCTTTCCTTTGTAGGATAAATTATATGGAAGCTGCTGTTAAATGATGAAGGGTCCAGCTCCCCATCAACATATCTGCCGATTAATTTGCCAGACTTGTCATATATTCTTATTAAGTTAATAGAGCCAGGGATAAAGTTTACATACATATCAAGAAAATAGTGGTGCATACGCTTGATTGCATTTTCCCTTTCTTTACCTGTAAGTTTATTGATTTCTTCAATATCATTGAAAAATTCTTTATTAGCATATAATATCTGGAATTTGGACAAAGCATCATTTAAGACATTGTTATAAATTATTTCCTTCTGTGTAGTCATAGTCTTAACTCTTGATGCTATTTCAGTATCTATTCTTCTGTTTAAGTCGCTAAGAATAAAAATAGATACAAATATCTCTATAACAACAAAAACAATAACAAGTAACTTAATATTATTCACCCAATTATCCCTTACAGTATTATATATACCAAAGCAGTAAATGTAAAGTTTTTATTATTTTATTCTCAATAACAAAAAAAGCATTAATTTATTTTTTAGCTGCTTGTCAAAAAATTACACTTACCTTATATTTTCATCAGGCATAAGCACAGCTGCTATAGCTTTAAATATCTTATTATCAATAATAAAAAATACTTCCTTGTATTTTTTATTTAGTCGTTTAGTCGCAGTAAATGCTCCTGCTCTCACTAAAGCAGGTGCTTCCTGCACCTGTATATTTAAACAACACTTACCTTATATTTTCATCGGGCATAAGCACAGCTGCTATAGCTTTAAATATCCATGGGAATACAATAGCAGAAATCATTGAGGCTAAAAGCACTGCTGATGTCTGTATTTTATCTATTAAATTTAAATCATAAAAGATACTTGATACAACAACAAGCATAGTAAGTGGAAAAGAAAGACCTGCCGCAACAAGTACAAGTTTCTGCTTAGGGATAGATGAAAACAAAAGCAGTATTGTACCTGCTACTTTTGATAAAAACAGCGATGTAATAATCATAAGTGCCAGTAAAATAACATCTTTCTGCAAAAAATCATCAAATGTTACACGCATACCAACTGATATAAAAAATATTGGTATGAAAAAACCGTAACCTACTCCGCCAAGCTTATCAAGTACACCATCTCTGCCTGCAAAAACAAGAGCAAACATCATACCTCCAACAAATGCTCCCACAACAAACTCTATTTCTAAAACAGCTGCAAAAGCCACAAATGCAAAAAGTATTACAAAATTAGCCCGCATACCAGTTTCTGTTGGGTTGCCTACTTCTAAAAATATAGACTGCAGATTAGGCTTCCACCAAAGAGCAACCTTTAATATTTTCATAAACAAATATATTACTATGAAAAATACTGCTAAATATAAAATCTGCCTTGCACTGTTTATAGTATGGCCATATTTAGATATAATAGTAAATACAGTAAGCCCTGCAAGAGTTAATATTTCACCTATCATTGTAATAATTAAAAGCTTCTGTCCAAAATCTGTCTTTATAAGCTCAGTATCTCTAAGCACTGGAAATAAAAGCCCTATACCTGATGTAAAAAATATAATAGCAAATGACCAGTGCAGGTTAAGATAAAATGATAAATACCAGGCAACAACTGCCACAGGAATAAATGCTAATACATAAAGCCAGAATTCCTTCCGTGATAAATCTCTGAATTTTTCAAAATCTATCTCCAGACCTGCTAAATACATCAATATTAAAAAACCAAGAGCAGAAAAATATTCTACCATTTCAAGCTGGTTTTCCCCATGAGGCAAAAGCGATGCTATAACTATTCCATATATTATTTCCCCAACAGCAGCAGGCAGTAGAAGCCGTTTGCTGATAAATGGCATAAAAAAAGCACCTATTGCCATAAAAAATAAAAACAGTGCTTCATGCTCAGTCATTAGAATCCTCATCAGGCAGCACAAGTACACTGTTATTTACACGAGATGCTATTAAAAAAGACGCATGAGGATTTAAAAATGAAATACTGTCTTTTGAGTTAGCAGCTACTATTAAAAGACTATTTAACTTATCATCCACTTCTGATAAAACTTTATGAACAGGATTACCTTCTAATATTAAAAGAGGTATTTTTGTTCTTGTTAAATTCTCATAATCCCTTACAAAATTTTTACGGGACTCCATTTCATGAGTATCTTGATTAGTTTTTAGTGCACCAGGAGGCACGACATATACACATCTGCAAGGCACACCAAAATGTGCAGCAATTTCTGCACCGGTTTCAATAAGCCTTTCTGGAATACTGCCATTTAATGATACTATAACTTCATTATAAGGTGTTCTGCCCCTGCATATAAGAATAGGATGATGAGTTTTTTTAAAGTAATATTTTAATTTTCTATTAAATAAACCAAAGCCAGCACTGCCTGAAACTGCTAATGTACCCACATCATGAAGATATGCTGCACTGCGAAAATTTTTAAGAGTGCCACCAAACTCACAGCCTGCTTTTTGTATTATCTCTATTTCTTTTGTATCTGTAACTTTACGACTTTCTATATCATACCATAAATATTTTTTTGCTTTTGTATTATTAAAAAAGTAATTAATTTCAACAGAATCTTTGTCTATTAAACCACCTGTAAGAACAGCAAAGCACTGACCATACTGTAGTGGAAATTCAGGCTTGCCTATCATTAAGATATTTACAATATTTTCTACAACTTTTGGTTCGCCTACAAGAACAACTCTGTCACCTATCTGCAGCTTAAAATCACCATCAGGCACCATAAATGAACCATTTCTGTATGCTGCAGCCACCTTCCACCTGCTTGGTGTTAAAAATCGCATTTTTCTATCTACTATGTGTGAACGCCTGCGAATAATAACTTCTACAATTTCACCATTGCCAAGTCCTATATTATTAGGCCTTGCATAGTTTTTTTGTATAATATTCAAAACAGATTCTGATGCAATAAGTATAGGATTAATAACTTTTACATCAAACTGCTCTAATTCTTCATGCCTGTCATTTTTGTAAAGCATTAAAATAATTGGTATTTGAAGATTATATACTTGACGAGCTATTCTGCATATTTCTAATACAACATCAAAATCCTGCAGAGATGATACAATATGAGAAATATCTTCTATATTAATTTTCTTCCAAATAACGATACTGGAAGCTTCCCCCTCTATACCCGTCACATTACTATACTCATTAGTAACTCGCTCCACAAGGTCACCATTTATATCTACAACAACGCATGGTCTTTCATCTGCCAGCATTTTTAATAATCTGCGTTGAAAAAAACCAAGCCCAAAAAGTAACACTTTTTTAGCTGCCAAAGTAATGCTCCATGAATATGTTTTTCATGTATTTTAATATGATTATTTTTATATGTCAATACAGCCATTATTTTATTTTAAATTTATTTAAACCTAATTTCTATTTTATTAAAAATCATTTATTTTTAAATAAGTTATAAGAATAAGAAATATTTTTTTATCCTCCATCCAACCCCTTTATTTTATTATTTTTGAAAGTATAAATAATATGTAGATTGCATAAATTCTTTTTTGAATTTTTATATTATTCTCTACATTAAATTATTTAATTTAATCAATACATAAACATATTTATCAATAATAAATGACATACTGTTGTATTGTATTATGTGGTGTATTATAAAAATGCTCTATATTACATATTAATCAATTTAAATCTATTCATATTTTAATTTACTGTGGGAGTAGATAAGGTATGTCCATTGCTAAAAAACTTAATATATTTACCATTTTATTGGTACTGCTTTGTATTATTAACAATATTTTTTATATTTTCTCAAGTTTTCCTTCTTTAAGTTCATCAAAAAATCTTAATGAATTACACTTAACAGCTAATCAGCTTTTATTTGAAGCAAGTGTTAATGTTAATTAAACTTCTGCTTTTAAATAAAAAAACTTGACTATTTACTAAAAAAAAGGCAAAAGAATAGATTGTCACTTTTAATATATTTGAGGTTATATGAAAAATTTATCACAAAATGATTCCTTAAGAAATATTGCGATTATTGCCCATGTTGATCATGGTAAAACAACTCTTGTTGATGCTATGTTTAAACAAAGCGGTGTATACAGAGATAATCAGGTTACTGAAGAAAGAGCAATGGATAGTATGGATATTGAAAGAGAAAGAGGTATCACTATCACTGCTAAAAACTGCTCTGTTAACTGGCACAGCACTAAAATCAATATTTTGGATACTCCAGGACACGCCGATTTTGGCGGTGAAGTAGAACGCGCATTATCTATGGTAGATGGTGCTATTCTTTTAGTAGATGCTTCTGAAGGTCCGCTTCCGCAGACTAGATTTGTTCTAAAAAAAGCACTGGAAAGAGGTTTAAGAGTAATAGTATGTATTAATAAAATTGATAGAAAAGATGCAAGACCTCATGAAGTTATAGATGAAGTATTAGACTTATTTATAGATTTAGATGCAACAGAAGAACAGCTTGATTTTCCTATCCTTTATGCAGTAGGCAGAGATGGCACAGCATCTCTTACTCTTGAAGAAACGGGAAAAGATTTAAAACCACTTTTTGATATGATTTTAAAAGAAATTCCAGCTCCTAGCTATGATGAAGAATCTTCGTTTAAAATGCTTGTTTCAGATTTAGGTTACTCTGATTATCTTGGCAGGCTTGCAATTGGTAAAATCAGAAGTAATGTTACTAACATTAATGACGGTCTTATTATATTCAACGAAAAAGGCGAAGCAAAGTCTGCAAAGGTTTCTAAAATTCAGTCTTATTCTGGTATGGAATTAGTAGATAATCCTAACCCACAGCCAGGTGATATTTTAGTTGTTGCAGGTATTGCAGAAGTTACTATTGGCGATACTATATGCTCTAAAGATAATACTGAACCACTTCCTAGAATATCAGTAGATGAACCAACAGTTGCTATGAAATTTACTATTAATAAATCTCCACTGGCTGGTAAAGAAGGTAAAATTGTTCAGGCTGCTAAAATTAAAGAAAGGCTTGCAAAAGAAGTGCTTAGAAATGTTTCTATTAAAGTAGAAGATGCTGCAGAAAAAGACAGCTTTATTGTTAAAGGCAGAGGCGAACTTCAGCTTGCTATCTTAATTGAAGAAATGAGACGCGAAGGCTTTGAATTAAATGTAGGCAGACCACAGGTAATCTTTAAAAAACAAGATGGTGTTCGTTTAGAACCTGTTGAAAATGTATATATTGACTGCGAAGAACCATATCTTGGAGTTATTACTGAAAAGCTTTCTATGAGAAAAGGCAGAATGACTAACCTTGTAAATAAAGGAACAGGCAGAGTTAGAGCAGAATTTTCAGTTCCATCTCGCGGCCTTATTGGATACAGAGATGATTTTCTTACAGACACAAAAGGAACTGGTATTATGAATACTCTTTTTGCAGGATATGAAGAATACAGAGGCGATTTTCCAGTTCGTCATACAGGTTCATTAGTATCTGACAGAGCAGGTGCTGCTGTAGGTTATGGACTTTTCCATTTAGAGCCTAGGGGACAGCTTTTTGTTGTTCCCGGCAACCCTGTATATGAAGGTATGGTTATCGGTGAATATAATAAAGATAACGATTTAAATGTTAACCCTTGCAAAGAGAAAAAACTTACAAATATGCGTGCATCAGGAAAAGATGAGGCACTTACTCTCCGTCCTATTCTTCCTATGACACTTGAAAAAGCAATACATTTTATTGCAGATGATGAAATGGTAGAAGTAACACCACAGTCTATCCGCATTAGAAAAATTATCCTTTCAGCACAAGAAAGGCATACGCTGCGGGGAAAAAAGTTACAGGGTATTGAAGATTTAGACGATTAATTACATTAAGTAATCCTTTTTAAATAAAAGCCCATGTAATTTGATTACACGGGCTTTTATTATTTATTTAATTAGTATCATTTATTTTTTCTTATTATATATTTTAAATATTATTAAAATTTATTATACTATGCTTTTATTTTATTTGATAATATTTTGAAACTGCCAGTTTCTATTTTTATTTTCTGCTCATAGCATATTTTACCACTTCCATATAAGCATAATATTTCATAATTATTCCATAACTATCTGATTTTGTTACAGTTATAGATAAATATTTTTCATCATTTATTATTACACTACTTTACTCTGATAAACTGTATTCTGAAAATATGGAATTATTTTCACTACCATTTGATAAATTCTATTAATACTATATAAGAGAACATACTGTGCCACAGCTGTGATAAAATACACTGTATTTCCCATTAATATTAAGCTGAATATTTACTGCTTTGCCTTGATTATCAAATATTTTTTCTTTCATGTATCCATTAGGAAGAATTTTTTACCATTATATATTTTTTAAAGGCAGAGATTTAAAAATATTTCGTCAGTTGATACACTTAAGGCAGAAAATACTATCATAAGTATTAATAATTTTGTTTTTTACTAATCAACCCTTTATATTGACTATAATCACAACTATCCGTTCAATGGATAGTTTGCTCTTTGGCTGTAAGCCACTATCACTTGCAGCTTCTATTAATGTTGACTTATTCAAGTCACATTGCAGTTATTACTATTTTATCGTTAACAGTAATATTTTTTACCAGCTGCCCTTTAAAAGGGGACCATGATGTCCTTTTATACTTAACTTATCTTGTAAAATATCTTCTTGGTCTTGTATATACTTTTTTATTGTTGCTTCATTTAAGCCAACTGTACTTACATAATATCCTGTTGACCAAAAATGGACGGTTA
>CAJUJZ010000051.1:0-2144 GCA_910586745.1 uncultured Mucispirillum sp.
TATTTTATTATTTATATCTTTTATGTTTCTTTCTGCAAACTTAGTTTATGCTCAGCAAAGGCAGATAAAACCTGTGCAGCTGACAATAGGCACTGGTGATAAAAACGGCAGCTTATACCTTATTGGCATATCTATTGGTAAAATATTAAATATAAACTCTAAAATACATAAACTTAATCCTAATGTTATGGAAACAGAAGGTGCAGTGTATAATATAGATAAAATAATAAGCGGTGAATTAATGCTTGGTATTGTTGAAAATGATGTACAGTATAGAGCATATAAAGGACTTGGAGAATGGGAAGGGATGCCGCAGTATGACTTACGCTCAATTATAAGCATTGCACCAGAAATTATGCAGCTGATAGTAAGTGAAAATTCTAAAATAAAAACATTAATGGACTTGCAAAATAAAAATATTAATATTGGAATGATTGGAGAAAATACATATTATAGCAGTCAGTTAATTTTAAGCTCTTACGGACTTGATAATTATAGTGTAAATTATGACAACCAAAGTGCAAGCTTAAGCGAAATTATTACAATGCTGCAGGATGGCAGATTAGATGGTTTTTTTATTAATTCTATCTTACCTTTATATGTAATAAAACAGCTTTCAGAAACAACTAAAATAAGATTTGTAGATATTACTGGTGCAAATAAATTACTAATACAATACCCAGATTATAAAATTACAGAAATTAATAAATCAGTTTATCCAAAAGCTAATAATCCTAACAGCACAAAAACATTAAGTGTTATGACATCTATTGTAACATCAAGCAAAACATCAAACTATGCAGCCTATATGATAGCAAAAGAAATTGTTGAAAATCTGCATATATTAAAAACACTGCATCCATCTTTAAGAAACTTAGATATTAAAGAAATGCTTAAATACAACACAGCTCCAATTCATCCTGGAGCTATGCGGTATTATGTAGATAATGGCTTACTAAATTAGAAATATTTTAATGTTGGCTCATCAAGCATAAGAAAACCATGCAGAATAACTGCTATATACTGGAATATCCCGTAATTTGGCACAGCTTCATATAATGCTTCACAAAAGCTTGAAACATAAGGAATAATATAAGTATCTAAAAATAAAAGCTGAGCTTTTGAATATTCTGAAACAGCTTCATAGTTATCCTGTTTAGCTGTTTCTACTGCCATATAACTTAAAAATGAAAGCATTTCATTTAAACCGCCGCTTTTAAATTCAGGCTTATAACCATATTGATTATAAACTTCGTCAATATTTTCAGTATTTGGGAAAATAATGCCGATAGACATGGCAGGATTTTTGAAAACTGAAACAAATTCTTCTTTTAATTTTGCTTCAACCCACCCTTTTTCTGCTTTCTGTGCATTTTGGTGCCATAATGCAAGTCCTTTAAATCCCTGCATTATTTCTTCCTGCTCATCTATTACTTCCACAGATTCTGTTAAATCATATAAATATTTACACAGATTATAAATCATTTCCATATCTGCTGGTGCTGTAAAAATATCAGCTAAAAGTCCGTAAACACCTGCTCTGCCTGCCATTAAAAGTTTTATACTTTGAATATCTATCATATTAACTCCTTAGTTAGAATTTTATATCAAATTTATATTTATAAAACAATAGTTTTGCAAAATATTTTACAATTTTTCTTTATAAAATAAGATATATAAATTATTTTTCATACAACATCTGCAATTATCCATTGATTTTTTCATACATTATGGTAAAGTGTTTCTTTAATTAATTATATTTTATTAAGGGTGCAAAATGAAAAAGTTACTTATTTTAACATTAATTGCTGTATCTGTGCTTGCAGCAGGCTGTAAAAAAGATACAAATTCAGCACAAAATACTGATAAGGTTTTTATTATGGGGCTTGATGACAGCTTTCCGCCAATGGGTTTCCGTGATGATAATAATGAAATAGTTGGCTTTGATATTGATATGGCAAAAGAAGTTACTAAAAGATTAGGTATGGAGCTTAAACTACAGCCTATTGACTGGGCATCTAAAGAGCTTGAATTAAGCACAGGAAAAATAAGCTGCATTTGGAATGGTTTAAGTGTAAGCCCTGCAAGAGAAGAAGCTATGACTTTATCTAAACCATATCTTGCAAATAGAATGATAATTATTA
>CAJUJZ010000051.1:2154-13901 GCA_910586745.1 uncultured Mucispirillum sp.
ACTTAAAGTAAAAGCAGATTTAGAAGGCAAAAAAGTAGGTCTTCAAACTGGCTCAACAGCTGTTGCAGCTTTAGAAAAAGACCCTATTTCTAAAAAACTTAATCAAGTTACTTATGAAAACAATGTTCTTGCATTAACTGACTTAAATATCGGCAGAATTGATGCTGTTGTTATGGACGAAGTTGTTGCAAGATATATGATTTCTAAAAGTGCAAACTTATATAAAGTATTAAATGATTCTTTTGATGAAGAATTTTATGCAATAGCATTTAAAAAAGGCAATATAGAATTAAAAGATAAAGTAGAAAAAACATTAGCAGATATGGCAGCAGACGGCACATCATCTGAAATATCTAAAAAATGGTTTGGCGAAGATATAGTGCTTAAATAATTATTAAAACACAAGGGTAAGAGGTTTTTAGTGGACAGCAATTACATTTTAAATATTACATCAACTATGCTGCAGGGAGCTAAAATAACAGTTTTAGTTTTCTTTATAGTTATTATTGCCTCTATACCCCTTGGTTTTTTTGTAACACTTCTTGGCAGGTCAAAATTTAAACCTATTGGCTGGCTTGTAAACATCTACATTACAATAATGCGTGGTACACCATTAATATTACAGCTTTTCTTTGTATATTTTGCCCTGCCCTATGTTCCTTTAATTGGTAAATATATTACACTAGACAGGCTTCCTGCTGCATTAATAGCCTTTATTTTAAACTATGCTGCTTATTTTGCAGAAATATTCAGAGGCGGCTTAATGGCTATAGATAAAGGGCAGAACGAAGCAGCAAAAGTTTTAGGCTTTAATAAAATACAAACTTTTATCCACATTATTATACCGCAGATGATACGAGTAAGCCTTCCTGCATTAAGTAACGAGGCTATTACATTAGTAAAAGACACATCACTTTTATATGTTATAAGTATAGCAGAAATAAGTTATGTAGCAAAAACAGCAGTTACAAGAGATGCATCAGTATTTCCACTTGTTATTGCTGGAGCATTGTATCTTTTACTAATACTAATACTTACAATCATTTTAAGATTAATAGAAAAAAAATTCAGCTATGCGAGTAAATCACTATGAGCATAATAGAAGTATCACATTTAAAAAAATCATTTGGCAGCCTTAATGTATTAAAAGATGTATCTTTTACTGTAGAAAAAGGCGATGTTATAGCCATATTAGGCTCATCTGGAAGTGGTAAAAGCACCCTTTTACGCTGTTTAATTGATTTAGAGAAAATAGATGACGGCACAATTACTGTAGATGGCGATACATTTGTTAAAAACGGTGTATATATGCCAAATAAAATAGTAAAAGATGCCACTATGAAAATGGGAATGGTATTTCAGCATTTTAATCTTTTCCCACATATGACAGTTATGAAAAACCTAGAAAAACCAGCTAAAATCGTCAAAAAGCTGGATAATAGAACTATTCTGGAAAAAAGCCAGATGCTTCTTAATAAAGTGGGACTTTTAGATAAAGCAGATACCTACCCTGACCAGCTTTCAGGCGGTCAGAAACAGCGTGCAGCAATAGTCAGAGCATTAATGATGAACCCTGAAATTATGCTTTTTGATGAGCCGACCTCATCACTTGACCCAGAAATCACAAAAGAAGTACTGCATACAATGAAACAATTAGCAGAAGAAAAAATGACTATGCTTATTGTAACACATGAAATAGGCTTTGCAAAAGAAGTTGCCAGTAAAATATTATTTATGTCTAATGGTGAAATCCTTGAAAGCGGAACACCTGATGAAATATTTAATAACCCTAAAAATGAACGCACTAAATTATTTTTAAATAACAGTTTTTAATTATGAAAGATAAAGTACCATCTACCAATGCTATCAGATATTTAAACGAGAAGAATGTTAAATATATACCGATGTTTTATAAATATGTAGAGCATGGCGGTACAAAAGTTTCTGCAAAAGAATTAGGAGTTGATGAGCATAAAGTTATTAAAACTCTTATTATGGAAAACGATAAAAAAGAATATTTTATAATCCTTATGCATGGAGATAAAGAAGTTTCTTTAAAAAACATGGCAAGATTTATGGATACAAAAACTGTTCAGCCATGTAAGCCGGAAGCAGCAAACAGACATTCAGGGTATCTTGTAGGCGGCACATCCCCTTTTGGCACTCGTACAAAAATGAAAGTATATATTGAAAAAACTATTCTTGATTTAGATAAAATATATATAAATGGTGGCAGAAAAGGTATGCTTGTAGAAATAGACCCAAAAATTCTGCCTGAAATTCTTGACAGCCAGATTGTAGAAGTAGGCATCTAATATGTTTTAAAACGCTATTATATTTTAAATTTTTTTCTTAAATTTATTTTAAAAAAAATATTGACTTATAAAAAAAATAAGCATACTTTATTCCTATAATATGTTGAGGAGAGGATTATGCTTAAAAAAATCTTAATTTTATTATCCATCTGTTTTATCGCATTCACTGCCTGTAAAAAACAGCAGACAACAGAACCTGTTGAAAATAAAACAGATGTTTCAACAACAGCACCTGCTGCAGATACAGCTAAAGCAGAAACTGTTACTCCAGTAGTAAATGAGCAAATTACTATTAATGTTTTAGAAAAACAAAATGATGCTCAATATACTACAGGTGAAAAAGCTAAATATTTAGCTGGCAGCCACATGACTGATAAAAATATTGCTATTTCATGTGCAGACTGCCATGGGGAAAATGGATTACTGGATGATGCAGAAACACAAGTTAATGTTACTTGTATTTCATGCCATGGTGATTTAAAAGCAATGGCTGCAATCACTAATAAATCAGAAATCAACCCACACGAATCACACTTAGATAAAATTAACTGCACAGCATGCCATGGTGGCCATGAACCTTCAGCAATTTACTGTAATAACTGCCACTCTTTTACTAACCAAATAAGCCATGCTGGAGTTAAACCACTTCCTAAAAAATTAGATATTGCATCTTATAATAATGCTTCATCTAATATTATAGAAAATACTGATGTTCTTGTTATCGGTGCAGGTGGTTCAGGTTTTATTTCTGCATTAACTGCTCAGGAAAACGGTGCAAAAGTTATTTTAGTTGAAAAAATGCCTATTCCTGGTGGTAACTCTCAACTTGCTGCTGGTGGTATGAATGCAGCAGGCACTACTTACCAAAAAGAACAAAACATTCAAGATGATGCAGAAACAATGTTTCAAGATACTATGAAAGGCGGTAAAAACCTTTCTAACCCTGATTTAGTTCATGTTCTTGCAAATAACTCTGCAGATTCTATGGCATGGCTCACTTCTATTGGTGCAAAATTAAGTGCTGTAAACTTCGGTGGTGGTGCTACTAACAAAAGATTTCATGCTCCAATGGGTGGTGCAGCAGTAGGAAGTTATCTTGTAAATATCTATAAAGATACAGCAGATAAAAGCAGCCTTGATGTAAGAGTAAACTCTCCTGCTGTTAGACTTCTAGTTGATGATAAAGGTGCTGTTTATGGTGCTGTTATTGACGGTAAACATAAGGGTTTTTATGAAATACATGCAAAATCAGTTATATTAACTTCTGGCGGTTTCTCTGCTAATGCTGATAGAGTTGTTTCCTATAAACCAAACTATAAAGGTATGACTACTTCTAACCAGCCAGGTGCTACTGGTGACGGTCTTGACTTAGCAAAAGAAGCTAATGCTTCATTTGTTGATATGGACCAAATCCAAATTCACCCTTCTATTGCTGTAGGCAGCAGCACACTTATTACTGAAGCAGTTAGAGGTGTTGGTGCTATTATGGTTAACCATGAAGGTAACAGATTTTTTGATGAACTTTCTACTCGTGATAAAGTTTCTGCTGCTATTTTAGCTCAAAAAGGTCAAACAGCTTACTTAATATTAGATGACAATATCCGTAAAAGCTTAAAACAAATTGAAGGATATTTCCACTTAAATCTTGCTAAACAAGCTGCTACATTAGATGAGCTTGCTAAACTTATTAATGTTCCTGCAGAAAACTTAAAAACCACTGTTGAAGAATACAATAAAGCAGTTGATACTAAACAAGATAAATATGGCAAAAAACCTGATACATTAGAGAAAAAAGTTTTAACTGGTCCATTTGTTGCAATTGAAATTGCCCCAGGTATCCACTATACTATGGGTGGTGTTCAAATCAACACTAATGCACAAGTTATAGACAATAATGGCAAACCTATACCTAACTTCTATGCTGCTGGTGAAGTAACTGGTGGTGTTCATGGAGCTAACAGGCTTGGCGGTAACTCTATTTCAGAAACAGTAACTTTTGGTAGAATTGCAGGTGCTCAGGCTGCTGCAAACGCTGCTGCAACTAAATAATTAAACCAAAATCTTAACCATATCATAACCTGCCCCTGAAATTTTTCAGGGGCTTTATTATCTCTTGTAAAACAAGCATATTGGTATTATAAACATATAAATATTGTGTTAATCAGTTTGCAATTTATACAATATCATAGCTGTAATAATCTTTCATAATATATAATTTACTGCAGTTTTTATAATCAGGGAATATAATTCTTTAGACTAAATATATGATATTATAAAAGAATTCATACAGATTTATACTGCCTAGAGAAATAAACTTTATATCCTCTGCACAGGTGAAAATCCAGCTATAATAAATTACAATTTAATTGCACACTTTAATAAAAACTACACCATAGTAGTTACGGGAAAAATATGAATAAAAAACTAACTGGCCATTTAATAGCATTTGGAACTGTATTTATCTGGGGCATAACTTTTGTATCCACAAAAATACTGCTTACATCTTTCACCCCTGCAGAAATTCTTTTTATAAGATTTTCACTTGGGTTTGCAGCATTGTTTATAATATATCCAAAATTTGCTCCAATATACAGCATAAAAAATGAACTGCTTTTTGTTCTTGCTGGATTTTTTGGAATATTTTTATATCTTATTCTTGAAAATACTGCTCTTTCATATACTCTTGCATCAAATGTAGGGCTTTTAGTATCTATTTCCCCCTTTATGTCTGCCTTATTAGCATATATTTTCTTAAAAGATGAAAAATTAAAACTGCTTTTTTTTGTAGGTATAGTGTTAGCTTTATTTGGCGTATCTATGATTATATTTAACGGCACAATAGTGCTGGAATTAAACCCTGCTGGCGATATTTTAGCTTTGCTTGCTGCTGCATCCTGGGCAGTATATTCTCTTTTTGTAAAAAAAATAAGCTTTTTAAATATTCATCCTATCCAGTCTACAAGAAAAATATTCTTTTATGGGCTTATGTTTACTCTGCCATACTTATTATTTACTGGCATAAGTGCTGATATGGAAGCATTTACAATACATAAAAATATCTTAAATCTTATATTTTTAGGCTTTGGTGCTTCTGCATTATGTTTTGTAACATGGTCACAGTCTGTAAAGCTTTTAGGAACAGTCAAAACAAGTATTTATATTTATTTCATACCTGTAATGACTGTTATATCATCAATTATTATACTAGATGAGAAATTAACATTATACTCTTTTGCTGGTATAATACTTATTATTTTAGGGCTTGTTATTTCTGGTAAAAAATAAACTACCCTAATGCTATGTCTAAAAATGTCATCAGTAAAAAACCAGCCATAGAGCCAATTGTAGCTCCATGGGAATGTTCTTCTGATTGTGATTCTGGTATAAGTTCTTCCACAACAACATATATCATAGCACCAGCTGCAAATGATAATGTATAAGGCAGAATATATGTCATATTCACAGCAAAATAAGCACCCAGCACAGCAGCAACAGGCTCAACCGCACCTGAAAGCTGACCTATCATAAAACTTTTTCTGCGGGAATATCCTTCTTTTCTTAAAGGTATTGATACAGCTGCACCTTCTGGAAAGTTTTGAATACCTATACCTAATGCAACAACCATTGCTGCAGCAAGAGTTACACCATCATTTGCCATAGCACCAAAAGCAACACCAACAGCAAATCCTTCTGGAATATTATGCAAAGTAATGGCAAATACAAGCAGTATGCTTTTTCTTAAATTAGAAGGCATACCTTCAGGGTTTCCGTCTGTTGAATTAGGATGTAAATGGGGAATCAACTTATCCATAACCATAAGAAATGCTCCACCTGCTGTAAATCCAACAACTATTGGCAGCCATTCAACTATTCCTGCCTGCTTAGCAATTTCTGTTGCAGGAAGTAAAAGCGACCAAAATGATGCAGCAACCATAACACCTGCTGCAAAGCCAAGCATAATATTTAAAATTTTTCTATTTATCTCTTTAAATAAAAATACTAATGCAGCACCTGCTGTAGTCATAGCCCATGTAAAAAGCCCAGCAATTAGTGCTAATAATAAAGGGTTTAATGTCTGCATAATAAATTATCTACCTGTAATTAACTTAATATTTCAGGGGATATATACCATATGCCCATAGAAATAGCAGCAAAAGATACTATTGTTATAATTATCCAAAGAATTACAGATACAAGCAGAGAGCGAACCCCTACTTTTCTTAATTCTTCCATAGTAAGCCCTGCACCAACTAAAAATAATGTTCCTGTCATTAAATGCTTACCAGCTGTTGATAATGAATGCCATACTTCGTTACCTGCAGGGAAAATGGTTGTAATAAGTCCAGCCATTAAAAAACCTACTAAAAACCATTGAAAAGGCGGTTTAGTTTCTGATTTATTAAATTTTGCTGCACCAAAAGCCAGCGGGAATATCCATAATGCTCTTGTTAATTTAACAGTAACAGCAATGCCTGCAGCAACTGCACCATACTGAGCAGCAGCACCAACAACACTTGATGTATCATGAATAGCTATTGCTGCCCATAATCCAAAAGAAGCCTCATCCATACCTAAAAGGTGACCAAGTGGCGGGAATATTATAAGCCCTAATGCATTTAATAAAAATACAACAGCCATTGCAACTGCTGTCTGACCTTGAGTAGCATTAATTGCTGGAGCCATAGCAGCAATAGCACTGCCACCGCATATAGCAGTTCCACTTGTTAATAATATAGATAAGTTTCTTTCAATCTGAAAAAATCTGCCTAATAAAAACCCTGCAATCATTGTTATGGCAATACTTGTAAAAGTAATACCAATTGAAGCAAAGCCTACTTTTAAAATAACCCCTATCTGCATACCAAAGCCAAGCAGTATAACTGAAGTCTGCAGTAACTGTTTAGATATTTGACCTGTAACACTTTTTATAGGATTACCAAAAATTAATGCAATTGCAATACCTATTATAAGTCCAACAGCTGGAAAATCTGTTGTTATAGATAATATTAATGCAGCTGCAAACCAAAATATTTTATATGATAATATATTCTGCATTATTATCCTCTTTTATTAATTTCCTGCAGGCTCCTTAATCTGCTTACAGCTTTTTGTGCTGCTTTTATACCACTTGCAGCTGCAATCGCAGCATCTATTGTTGTAACATAAGGGATACCATATTTTACAGCACTTTTTCTAATTAATGCACCATCACTTTTTAATGATTTGTTTCCCGGAGTATCAATAATTAAATTAAGCTCACCATTTATAATTAAATCTGTAATATTTGGTCTGCCTTCACTTTCCTTAAATATAAATTCTGATTTAACATTATTTTCCTGTAAAAATGTATGAGTGCCTTTTGTAGCTACAATTTTAAACCCTGTTTCTTCTAAAATTTTAGCAGTTTCTAAAAGTTTATCATCTTTTTTATCACATGAAAGCAGAACTGTTCCTTTTAAAGGCATATAAAGCCCTGCTGATTCTTCTGCTTTATAATAAGCATAATCAAAAGTATCTGCAATCCCCATAACTTCACCAGTTGATTTCATTTCAGGTCCTAAAACTGGGTCAGTATTTGGAAATTTATTAAATGGCAGCACAGCCTGTTTTACAGCATAAAAATCAAATGCTGGTTTTTTCAAATTAAAAGATGCAAGGCTTCTGCCTTCCATTAATAATGTTGCAATTTTAGCCATTGGAATACCAGATACTTTTGAAACAATAGGCACAGTTCTTGATGCCCTAGGGTTTGCTTCTAGCACATATATAACATTATTTTCAACAGCAAACTGCACATTGATTAAGCCTATAACTCCAAGTTCTACAGCTATTTTTTCCATATAACTTTTTATTGTTTCCTGCTGTTTTTCTGTTAAACGAACTGGTGGAATAACACATGCAGAATCGCCAGAGTGAACACCTGCTAGTTCTATATGTTCCATAACAGCAGGCACAAACGCTTCTTTACCGTCACAAAGTGCATCTGCTTCACATTCAAGAGCATTGTTTAAAAATCTGTCTATAAGAAGTGGCTTACTGCTGCTTACTTCTATATCCTGAGCTAAATATTCTTTTAATTCACTTTCATTATTGATTATAGCCATACCCCTGCCGCCAAGCACATAAGATGGGCGGATAATTACAGGATAGCCTATTTTTGCAGCAACACTTTCAACCTTAGCAATATCAGATACAGTGTCAGCTTCAGGCATTTTAATATTTAATTTATCCATAAGTCTTGCAAAAAGTTCCCTGTCTTCAACAGATGCAATTACTTCTGGTTTAGTGCCAAGCATATTAACACCTGCTGATTCAAGTTTTTTAGCAATATTTAATGGAGTCTGACCACCAAACTGAACAATAGCACCTTCTGGTTTCTCATAGTTATATATTTCTATAACATCTTCCACTGTTAATGGCTCAAAATAAAGCCTGTCTGATGTATCATAATCAGTTGATACTGTTTCCGGATTACAGTTAACAATAATAGTTTCATACCCTGCTTCTTTCATAGCAAATGCAGCATGAACAGAACAGTAATCAAACTCTATACCCTGACCAATTCTGTTTGGACCGCTTCCAAGCACCATAACTTTCTTTTTATCATTTGATACTTGTGCAGTTGATGATGTATCTTCTCTATTATATGTAGAATAATAATAACATGCACTTGAAAAACCAGTTTTTTCATCTTTTGGAACACCTGATACACCAATAGGTAAAAATACAGGTCTTATACCCATATCATGACGGCGTTCTCTAACTGTTTTTTCTTTAGTTTTTAACAGGTCTGCAATATATTTATCTGAAAAGCCGTATTGTTTAGCTTTGTATAATACATTATCAGGTAGAGAAACAATAGTATAAGATGAAATTGTATTTTCCATATCAACAATTGCCTGCATTTCTTCAAGGAAATAGTGCTTGATTTTTGTAATATTGTGAAGCTCATCTATTGTCATGCCTTTTTTCATAGCTTCATACATTATCCACTGCCTTTGGCTTGATGGACAGTATAAAAGGCTTCTTAATTCATCTAAACTTTTACTTTTATATTCTTTTAAGTTGCCTAAACCAAACCTGCCATTTTCAAGAGAACGGATAGCTTTTAAAAATGCTTCTTTATAAGTAGAGCCTATACTCATTACTTCGCCAACTGCTTTCATTTGAGTGCCAAGCACATCTTCTTCCTGTGGAAATTTTTCAAATGCCCAGCGTGCAAATTTTATAACAACATAATCACCATTAGGTTTATATTTATCAAGTGTACCAAATTTGTAGTGTGGTATCTCATCAAGCGTAAGCCCTGCTGCAAGTTTTGCAGAAATATAAGCAATAGGAAAGCCTGTAGCTTTTGAAGCAAGAGCAGAAGAACGAGAAGTTCTTGGATTTATTTCAATAATAACTATCCTGTCTGTTTTTGGATCATGAGCAAACTGTACATTTGTGCCTCCTGTAACTCCTACATTATGTGCAATATCCCACGCATGTTTTTCCAGACGCTTTTGCACATCTTTACTGATTGTAAGCATAGGTGCTGCACAAAAGCTGTCACCAGTATGCACACCCATTGGGTCAATATTTTCAATAAAACATACTGTAATAATCTGCCCCTTGCTGTCCCTAACAATTTCAAGCTCCAGTTCTTCCCAGCCTGCAACACTTTCTTCAATTAATACCTGATCAATCATAGATGCTGCAATACCGTTAGATGCAACTTTTCTCAATTCTGTAGCATTATATACTAAACCGCCGCCTGTTCCGCCAAGAGTATATGCTGGACGAACTACAACAGGATATCCTAAATCATTTGCAATTTTTTCTGCTTCTTCAACTGTATATGCAGGAATACTTTTAGGCATATCAACGCCTATTTTTTCCATAGTTTCTTTAAAAATAATCCTATCTTCACCACGCTCAATAGCTTCCAGATTAATACCTATAACTTCCACATTATATTTATCTAAAATACCAGCTTTAGAAAGCTCCATGGTTAAGTTTAAGCCTGTCTGCCCGCCAAGGCTTGGAAGAAGTGAATCTGGCCTTTCTTTTTCAATAACTGCTTCAAGCCTTTTCACATTTAAAGGCTCTATATAAGTAATATCAGCAGTATCTGGGTCTGTCATAATAGTAGCAGGGTTTGAGTTTACAAGCACTACTTCATAACCAAGTTCTTTTAATGCTTTACAAGCCTGAGTACCAGAATAGTCAAACTCGCAGGCTTGACCTATTACAATAGGACCTGAGCCAATAATTAATACTTTTTTAATGTCTTCCCTTTTAGGCATACTTAAACTCCAATATTTTATTTAAAACAAAATATTTTACTATTTTGCTGTATCTTTGTAAAGTAATATTATAAAACAACAGATATACTTTTGTGATAACATGTAAAAAGTGTTATTATATAAGGCTTTTAGTATGGTATAATAAAAAAAATTATTTTTTTTAAAAAAAGTGCTTGACTAAAAATAAAATATATGGTTATATTCTCAAACCTGATAATAACAGGTGATGCCCAGATAGCTCAGTCGGTAGAGCAGAGGACTGAAAATCCTCGTGTCGATGGTTCGATTCCGTCTCTGGGCACCATTTCTGTCATGGTTATTTATTTTGACACTTTTAATTTTATTCCAGTGAAATTCATTAAATATTTTACTAATATTTTGTCATCTATATTTTTAGTATATTTTAATATTTAATACCATTATTCTGGTATTTAGTAGTCTGTTAATTTTACAAACTCCTTTGCTTGCCCACAACCTAAATTATCATCTTTAGTGAATAAATTTAATACATATTCTTTCCAGCTTTCACACTCTGTATTATCTATTGTGCTAAATACTTCTTCTATTGGCTGGTATTTTAGTTTATATAATTCATCACTTTCTTTATATTCCACTTCTACATACTCCAAATACAATGGAAGTGTAACTTCATATAAAAACATTTGTGATAATTTAAAATTGATCCATTAATATTAACTATAGAATATCCTATTCTATCATAGGTAACTACTATTTTATATAATATTCATATTATTTCATAAGGATAAATCAAGACACTATACTACTTTTGCATCTTATTCTAAAATTTGAAGAGGCTCTATACTTGTAAACATTAACTCACTTATTAGACTTTCTTCTGCCATTTTGTTTCACTATTACATAAAAAACTCTGCCCCCGACTGTTTAAAGTGCTGCTGAACAAAAATCAGTCAGGGGACTTACGATAGGAAAAGAAATAGGAAAGCTCTTACCTTCCATTCCATAATATATTTTTTATACCTTTTCTATCTTTTTATAATATATTAAATTAAGTATAAAACTTTAACAAACTAACATACTTTTTATACTTGGTTTATAAACTCTGCCCCCAACTGTCTAAAGTGCTGCTGAACAAAAAACAATCGGGGGACTTACGATAGGAAAA
>CAJUJZ010000052.1 GCA_910586745.1 uncultured Mucispirillum sp.
CAGGTTATAGATAAAGCATTTGTTATAGATAAAAATGATGGTTTTATTCATTTAATTTCAGGTCTTTTAAATTATAGAAAAGGTAATTATTCTGATGCTAAAGTAAATTTTGATCAGGCTAAACTTTATGCTTCTAAAAAAATAGGGGAGCTTGAAATACCAGCAGATGAAGATATTATGCTTTTATATTTATCAGTGCTTGCAAGCGAAAGACCATCAAGAAGAAATGAAGCAGAAAGTATATATAAATCAAATGATAATGGCTTTACTGTATCATGTGCTTTATTAATGGATTATTTTGATGATTATGATATAGAAAAATTAAACGAGCTTAAAAACTCGCCAATATTTAGAGTATCAAGGGTTAGAAATCTGCTTGATTTAAGACATATACCAATATATCAGTTTAAAGATATTGATGATGCTGACAGATACTATACTCTTGCTTATAAGTTTGCAATGCTGCAGCGTGGAGCAGCAGAAGCTGTTATGTTTAATAAAAGATTTGCCCGCGATAAAGTATATTTAAAAGATATGGTATATGTTTCTGTATACAGACAGGATAAACAGTCTGGACTTAAATATTTACAGACATTATCTGACATGGATTTTAAATATTCTGAGCTTTATAAAGTTTCCTTATACTATTTTACATGGATTAGAGATTTTGTGAACGCAGAAGCATCTTATGGTTCTCTTGATAGAATGGGTTATAATGACCAGACCTCATTTTTCTATATGCTTTTATATTTCCTTGTAAATTTTAGTGAAACAAGGTTAAATGATTATTTAAAACTGTATAATGATGCTTATGGTGCAGATTATAAACATGATATAGTTACAGCTATGATGAACTTATATACAAAAAATGTAAGTACTTTTGACAGCATTGTAAGGCGTCTTTTATCGCAAGACCCATATTTATTTGACAAAATGTTTATAGAGGTTAATTTTGAAAAATTTTAAAACAAACAAAACATTTATTTCACTGCATATGATTATTTTTCTACTGCTTATTGTATTTGCCTTAAATACAGAAAACAGGCAGACACAGCTTAATGTAATTTTACTTTCTTCAATGGTTGTTATATCATTTTTTATGCTTATATCATCACTTGTAAAAAGTCTTACTATTACTGATGATAAAATAATAGTTCGCAGTCTGCTGAAAAAAACAGAGCTTAATATTAAAGATATAAGCTATGGATATGCACTTTCTGCTATGGGAAGATATGTGCTTATCATACATGACGGCACCCATTCTGTTATGGTGTCATCATTATCTGATGGTTTTTCTGAATTGTTAAACATTGTTTCTGAAAAGATTACAGAAGATGAAAGAAAAGCTTTTGATATAATTACTCCAGCATCGTTAAAAAGAAAATATGTAATGTATGCTTTTGTAATGACATTAATTGTAGCTCTTTTAATATATGGTATTATTACAAGCTACCATTTAGTTTAAGATTATTAAAAGATATTTTGCTGTATATTTATTATCAATAAGATATACACTATTCTATAAATCTTGCAGAGAATACTTTTAAAAATATTATATATTTTTATATAAACTTATATTTAAGTCTGTAGGTTATTAATTAAATTATAGGCTTCATTTCTTTTCATACCTAATGCTTTCATCATTTTTAATATATCTTTAGATGAAACATTATCATTTAATAATTCTTTTATTATCTGCTCATAGTTTAAAGATATGCTGCTGTTTTCTTCCTGCATTTTTTCTGCTTTATTATTAACTGTAATAACAAATTCGCCTTTAATTATTATATTTTCAATATCTTCTTTAGAGTGTATAAATAAAGTTTCTTCATATACTTTTGTAGCTTCCCTTGTAACAGCTATTGGAGCAGGGAAGTAATCAAGCAGTATATTTAATGTTTCTTTTACTCTGTAAGGCGATTCATAAAAAATTACAGGTGCTTTTATATGCAGTAGATTTTGAACTTCCCTTATTTTATCTTTTTCTTTATGTGGTAAAAAACCGTGGAAATAAAAGCTGCTGCCTGCAAAACCTGATGCAATTAATCCATGAATTAATGCAGTAGGGCCTTGAATAATTTCAAAAGGCAGACCTTTTGCAATAATTTCTTTAATAACATAAGCACCAGGGTCAGAAATACATGGCATTCCAGCTTCGCTGATTAATGCTGCATTATTACCATTTAACAGATATTCTATAATACTTTCACTAGCTGTTTTTTCATTATCCTTATAATAAGATTTGCAGGTTTTTTTGATTCCCTGACTGTTTAAGAGACTTAGGGCAGTGCGTGTATCCTCTGCAAATACAATATCAACAGAAGAAAGAGTTTCTACTGCCCGTTTAGATAAATCTGAAAGGTTTCCAATTGGTGTGCCTATAACATAAAGCATACTAATGTTTTAACTCTTCATTAATATATTTTTCTGCCATTTTTGCAGCCACTGCACCGTCAGAAGCAGCAGTTACAACCTGCATAAGTCCTTTTTTACGAACATCACCAGCTGCAAAAATACCTGGAATATTTGTGGCAGTATCTTCTGCTGCATTAATGAACCCGCTATTTGTAAGTTCTAAAAGGTTAGTAAACATATCTGTATTTGCATCCCAGCCAATAAATTCAAAAATACCATCACATTTATATTCTATAATTTCATTTGTCTGTGTATTTTTTAATTTAACACCAGACACTACATTTTCACCAAGTACTTCCTCTACCACATAAGGAGTCATAAAATGAATTTTCTCATTTTCTTTTGCACGGTTTTGAATTATTTTTGCTGCTCTAAATTCATTTCTTCTATGTACTATTGTTACTTTAGAAGCAAATTTTGTAAGATATATTCCTTCTTCAAGGGCAGAATCGCCGCCTCCAATAACAATAACCTCTTTATTTTTGAAAAAACCGCCATCACATGTAGCACAGAAAGAAATGCCTCTGCCTATGAAATTTATTTCATTTTTTGCACCAGTTTTTTTAGATTTAGAGCCTGTTGCAATAATCAATGCTTTACATTTTATCTGCCTGCCGTCTTCAAGTATAACTGTTTTCCATATATCTTCATTTTTTACTTCTACGCAGTTACCCTGCCTGATTACTGCACCAAATTTTTGTGCATGTTTCACAAATTTATCTGTAATTTCATGACCTAATACAGGCTCAGTAAAACCGGGATAATTTTCTATATGTTCAGTGATAGCCATATTACCACCGGGGAAGTTTTTCTCTAAAATAAGCACAGAAAGAGCATCTCTTGCTGCATACATTCCAGCAGAACATCCTGCAGGGCCTGCACCTAAAATAATAACATCATAGCTTTCGTTTAAATCTTTTGCAAAAAAGTTTTCCATTAATCCCTCCATAATATCTGCTGCACCTTATCAGCACTGCCTATTTTTGTTTCATAAATCACTCTGTTATCAGAGCTTATTACATACAAATGAGGCCAGCTTCGTATTCCATATTTTTTGCCTGCTGCTTTAGTATCTGTAGTAAATATTATATCTTTATAATTTGAATAATCATCTTCCCAAATAAGATTATTCAATTCTTCTGTATTATCATAACCTTGAGCAATAACAATAACCTGAGCAATACCTTTATCCTGTAATATTTTAAAAGCAGGCAGTGCTCGTTTATAAGTTGTATTAATTATATAGTTAGAAAAATAAGTATGTTTTTTATAAAAAATAACTACTTTAGGGCTTAATATTTCATTCATTGTAAAACTTTCCCCATTAGATGCTTGTAATACAAGTTCTGGGGCTGTAGAGCCTACTTCTAATGGGTCATTAAGCCTGTATATATTTAAAAATGCAAAGGCAAGAGCCACCATAGCAAATATATATACATTTTTACCTGCAAATATACGCTTTAAATATGGAGGTTTACTTTTATTTTTTTCCATTATTTTTTAAGACCTGCTAAAGTTTCATTTATTTTATCAAGTCTTGTTTTTGCTTCTTCATAAATTTTCTTATCTTTTTCAATAACCTGTGCAGGAGCTTTTGCAAGATAGCCTTGGTTTTGCAGTTTACCGCCATAAAGATTAACATCTTTTTCTACAGCTTTTTTCTCTTTTTCAAGTCTTGCAATTTCTTCTTCTACATTAATAGTGTCTTCTAATGACACCATGATTTCAAAGCCGTTGCCAACACTTTTTGCACAGTTTTCTGGTGCTTTTTCATTAAATTGTACTGATTTTGCTTTACCCATTTTCATAATTAATGGTGTTTCTGCCTGAAAAAGTTTAAGAGCATCATTATCATTAGTATTAATAAATATTTCAAGCTGAGCAGCAGGGGTGATATTGTATTCACCGCGAATATTTCTTATTAAGCTTACTGCTTCAATAACTTTATCTATACCTTTTTCTTCCTGTTCAAAGTTATAGTTTAAGTTATCTGGATATTTTTCATACATAATAGTTTCTTTTCCAGTTAATATTTGGAAAATATGTTCTGTAACAAAAGGAATATATGGATGAAGTGCAATTAATGATTTTTCTAATACATTGGCTGCTGTAGCAAGTGCCTGTTCTTTTTCTTTATCACTTCCTTTGAACATTCTATCTTTTATAAGTTCAAGATACCAGTCACAGAAAGTCATCCAGAAAAACTGATAAAGCTCATTTGCTGCATCATTTATGCTGTATGAGTCTATTGCTTTTGATGCTTTGTTCGCTGCATGCTGTAATTTCATTAATATCCATTTATCAACATTTTCAAGGCTGTTTTCATCAATTTTTGGTATTTCACTGTCTAAGTTCATTAAAATAAATCTGGAAGCATTCCATATTTTATTAATAAAGTTTCTATAGCCTTCAACTCTATCTACATTCATTTTAATATCTCTGCCTTGTGCAGCAAATATAGCAAGAGTATAACGGAAAGCATCTGCACCGTATTTATCAATCATAATAAGCGGGTCAATAACATTTCCTTTTGATTTACTCATTTTCTGTCCTTTTTCATCGCGAACAAGGGCATGGAGATAAACATCTTTAAATGGAACATCATCCATAAATTTAATACCCATCATCATCATTCTTGCAACCCAGAAAAATAAAATATCAAAACCAGTTACAAGTGTAGAAGTAGGGTAGAATTTTTTTAATAAATCAGTTTTTTCAGGATAACCCATAGTAGAAAACGGCCATAGAGAAGATGAAAACCATGTATCTAATACATCTTCATCTTGATGAATATTTGTAGAGCCGCATTTTTCGCATTTATCTGGGTCTGTTTTTGCAACTGTAGTGTGAGAGCAGTCTGCACAGTGCCATGCTGGTATCCTGTGTCCCCACCAGATTTGGCGAGAAATACACCAGTCACGGATATTATTCATCCATTCAAAGAAAGTATTTTCCCATTGTTTTGGGATAAGTTTAATTTTGCCAGTTTCTACTGCTTTTATAGCTTTTTCAGCAAGAGGTTTAGTTTTTACAAACCACTGCATAGAAACACGAGGCTCAATTACAGAGTCACATCTGTAACAGCAGCCAACATTGTGTTTTAACGGCTCAATTTTCACAACTAAATCAAGCTCTTTAAATTTTTCAATAACGGCTTTTCTTGCAGTAATTATATCCATTCCTTCAAATTCCGGATAGAAGTTGCCGCATATGTTATTGTTTTCATCAATACATACAATTTCTTTTAAGTTATGGCGAATACCAGCTGCAAAGTCATTTTGGTCATGGGCTGGAGTGATTTTTACACATCCTGTTCCAAATTCTGTTTCAACAAAATTATCTGCAATTATAGGTATTTTTCTGTTAATAAGTGGAAGAATAACATTTTTTCCTACTAAATGTTTATATCTTTCATCATCTGGGTGGACAGCAACAGCAGTATCACCAAGATAAGTTTCTGGGCGTGTAGTTGCTATTTCAAGATATTCATTACTGTTTTCAATAGGGTATTTTAAGTGATAAAGAAAATCATCTTTTTCTGTAAATTCTACTTCAATATCGCTTAATGCAGTGTGGCATCTTGCACACCAGTTTACCATATAATTAGAGCGGTATATTAAGCCTTCTTTATAAAGAGTATAAAATACTTCTCTAACTGCACCAGATAAGCCTTCGTCCATTGTAAAGCGTTCTCTGTCCCAGTCGCAGCTTGAGCCGAGAGCTTTCAGCTGGCTTATAATTATGCCGCCTGATTCTCTTTTCTGCTGCCATACTCTTTCTATAAATGCTTCTCTGCCTAAATCGTAACGGGTTTTACCTTCAGCAGCTATTATTTTTTCTACAACATTTTGAGTGGCAATACCTGCGTGATCAGTTCCTGGCATCCACAAAACCTCATAGCCTTTCATTCTTTTAAAGCGGGCTAATATATCCTGTATCGTTTCATCAAGTGCATGACCCATATGAAGTGAACCAGTAACATTTGGTGGTGGTATAACTATTGAGTATGCAGGTTTATTAGAGTATTCGTCTGCATGAAATAGCTTTTTTTCAAGCCAAAATTTATAAATACTTTTTTCATATTCAGCAGGATTTATTCTGCTGGACAATTCTTTTGCCATTTTTATCTCCATTTAATATATTGTTATTTTCTATAATTTTATTTATGACAAATATTCATCATAGTTTATATTATTTTCATGTAAAAATTCATCAATTTCAGTTATCTGCTGCCCCATAATCTGCAGTTTATAACGAAATTCATCATGATTATCTGTTGTTTCTGTATTTTCTTCACTATTCTGTATCATATTTTCTATTTCATGTAAATACAGGTATAAATCTTCAAGTGAATTTTTTATTTTATCAGCCTGAGTTATATCCTGAAACATATTATACATTTCTTTATAGTCCATATTAATAACCTTTATTTTATTGTTACTGCCCTTATATTATTATCAAGTATTTTGAAAGACATGATTTTATAGTTTTTAGTATATTTTTCAATATTAAATTTATCTGCCCATTCAATTAATATGGTGGCATCTTCTTTTAATGTATCATAAAAACCTATCATATCAAGTTCTTCTTCACTTTTTATTCTGTATAAGTCAAAATGAATAATAAGCCCGTTTTTTGTTTCATATCTGTTTTCAAGGGCAAAAGTAGGGCTGCATACTTCATCTGAAAGTCCGTAAGCTTCTACGAAATATTTTGTAAAAGTAGTTTTGCCTGCACCTATTTCACCATTTAGGAAAATTATATTTTTTTTAAAAAAAGGTGCAATATCTTTTGCCATATTTTTAGTATCTTCAACACACTTTAAAATGTATTCAGAATTCATTAAATACCTCATTGTAATAACTAATAATCTGGGTAATGCTAAGGTATGCTGGATTATTTTTTTCTACAGCTTTTTCTGCACTTTTTCCTAATATGTATGCTGCTAAAATACAGGTATCTTTTAAAGAATATCCTTGAGCGAAAAAGGATGCAGCAAGTCCGCATAAAGCATCGCCGCTGCCGCCTTTTGAAAGAGCAGTATTGCCAGAATTTAATATATATACTTTATCATTTGGAACAGCAATAATAGTTTCTGCTGATTTTAATATTAAATAAACCTTATATTTATCAGCAAACTCTTTTGCCAGCTTTACTTTATCTTTTTTAACTTCATTAATATCTTTATTAATAAGCCTTGCAAATTCTGCTAAATGTGGTGTAATAACTACTTCTGACTGAATATTATTTAATTCATTAAGAGAAAGGGCATTTATTGCATCAGCATCCATTATAACAGGTTTTAAAGTATTTTTTAAAATATGCAGTATAAAATCTTTAACAGCTTTACTTCTACCCATACCATTGCCGATAGTATATACAGTTGTATAAATATTTATATAACTGCATATTATTTCAGGATTAGTATAATCAAATGATTTTGTCATAATTTCAGGAATATCTGAAATAAAGTTTCTATCAAGTATACTAGGGTGGTATAGTGTAATAAGTCCGCATCCTGAGTGCAGGGCAGAAATGGCAGCAATTTTTACTGCCCCAGCCATATCAACACTGCCGCCAATAACAGCTACTTTACCATAAGTACCTTTGTGACTGTCCTGCGGTCTGCTTTTTAATACAGGTTTATTATATTCATCTATAAATATATCATGTTTATACTTTGATATAATATTATCAGGTATACTAATATTTGCAGTAATAACTTTTCCTGAATATATTTTTGCAGGGTATAATGTATGACAGTATTTTAATGTAGAAAAAGTAATAGTATAATCAGCCTTAAAAACACACTCTGGCACTTCAGGACTGTCACTAATTAATCCAGAAGCAATATCTACAGAAATTTTTAACGCATTTGCATTATTTGCTTTTTTAATAATTTCTTTATATATTCCACGAATACTTCTTGTAAGTCCAATACCAAAAAGAGCATCTACAATAATATCATATTTTTCCATATTATTAAGTGCAGATAAATCATCGATATTAATTTTTAAATTATTTAAAATATTTAAGTTTAATTGTGCAGCATCACCATATTTATTATTCTGCACTGGATAATATAAATCAGCATTACATCCATTAGCAGTAAGGTGACGCATTAAAACAAACCCATCACCCCCATTATTACCAGGACCTGCTAAAATAAGTATTTTACTGTTTTTATCAGCTTTATTTTTTATAAAATCAAAAAGAGCAGCTCCAGCATTTTCCATAAGTATTGTTTCAGAAATACTATACTTTCTTTTAACATATTCTTCCATTTTATATATGTTTTTGCTGCTTAATATATACATATGTTATTTACCCTTATCAGCTTCTTCTATACTTACAGCTTTATCTATAAGCATAACGGGCATATTTTCGTCAATATAGTATGCTAAGCTGCACTTTTCGCATATAATATATTTTTCACTACTATGCAGTTTAATATTCCCTTTGCATTTAGGGCATATTAATATGTCTAAAAGTTTTTTATCTATCATAATATGATACCTCATATAAGTTTTTCCATTATACAGATAAAATAGTATTAAATCAATTTAAAGTTTATAATAAAGAAAAAATGATAATATAAAAAAGAAAAGCGGGCAGCGGGACTTGAACCCGTGACCTAAAGCTTGGGAAGCTTCCACTCTACCAGCTGAGCTATGCCCGCATTAAAGCTCTTATATATCAATTTAATAAAAAATACAACAAAAATATTATATATAAAATTGCATCAGGCTGATTCTTTAAAAAAATAATTTTACTTATTGACAAGTGATTTTTTTTGTAATATATATTTATATTATGGATATTAGATTAGTGAGCCAAACAATACTTTCTGATTATTCTTTCAACGGACAATTTTCCGCACAATATTTTTCTATCTATTTTTGGCGCTCCAGCGTCAAATAATACTATAATACCTTTACACTACAATTTTATATTTTTTTACATGCAAAACTTATCTTAGTGCTTATGTTAATTTTTATATTAGAAAAAAAGGTGCGTTATGTTATTACAAAATAAATCAAATTTAATTAATACAATAAAAACAAGAAATTCAAATATTATATGCAGCAGCCAGCTTGCAGATATGATTCCGGAAAACATTTTATCAGCAGTTATTGGTGATAATTCTTCATGCAGCAAAGATGTTATTAAACTTCAAAAAGGTATAAATAATTCATTAAATGCAGATGGCATTATAATAAATACTTCAGAATATTCCAAACAGCAGATTATACAGATTCATGAACAATCTAAAATACAAGGTATAGATGTATTATATAAAATAGCAAGTGTTAATGATATTGCTAAAGTTCGCAGTATAAAGGCTGAGGTATTAATATTAGGCAGTGATGAAATTTCTGCAAACAATGTAAATCCATATATTTTAAAAATGCTTATAGACTGGGAAATAGTATGCTTTTTAAACTGCTCTAATGATGGCATTTCTATGCAGCATATTTTAGAATATGGGTTTACAGGTGTTTATTCTGAAAGCTATATTAATACAGAAAGTTTTGATATAGATGAAAGTATTAAATCTACAAATTATTTATCAAAACTTTATATGAAAAAATCATCTATTCGCCCATTATTAAAAGCTAAAAATATTATTGATAATGATGAGCTTAATATATGTATAAAAAAAGATATTGATATGACAGGGTTTTTATTTGATAAACACAATAAAAGTAATATTATAAGTATGCTTGAAAATATAAATAATAAAAACTGTGTAAAAGTATTAGAAGTTTATGACAGCAGTATAATAGATGAAGCATTATTATTAATTAAAAGCGGCCTTGCAGACTGTATAGAAGATAATACAAATATGCAGAAATACACTGCAAATGCTTATAAAAGATATTCTTTAGTAAATAATAAAAATACTTTTATAGAGCCATTAATGATAGAAAGTATTGATATTGTAAAAAATAATACTGAAATTCATAATCCACTTTGGCTGTCCTTTCAGGAGGACAGTGATATGATAAGCATAATAAAAGAATACAAAGTGGATTTAATAGAATTTGATATTAAAAAATATAATACAGTAGATAAAATTACTGAAATGATTAAAAAAATAAAATACAAACAATAAATATGAGGTGTATAATGAGATATTCAAAAACTTATGGTGAATTTGGCGGCAGCTATGTACCAGAAATACTGCAGCCTGCTCTTGATGAACTTGAAGCAGCATTTTTATCTGCAATGAATGATAAAAGTTTTTTAGATGAACTGGCATATTTACAAAAAACATTTATTGGCAGACCGACACCACTTTATTATGCTGAAAATTTAACAAAAAAACTTGGTGGAGCAAAAATATTTTTTAAATGCGAAGGTCTTGCTCAC
Source organism: uncultured Mucispirillum sp. (assembly GCA_910586745.1). Taxonomy (GTDB): domain Bacteria; phylum Chrysiogenota; class Deferribacteres; order Deferribacterales; family Mucispirillaceae; genus Mucispirillum. The sequence continues at coordinate 10,789 of CAJUJZ010000052.1, forward strand.
ACTGGGGCACATAAAATTAATAATGCAGTAGGTCAGTGCCTTCTTGCAAAAAGAATGAGTAAAAAGAAAGTTGTAGCTGAAACAGGAGCAGGCCAGCATGGTGTAGCAACTGCATCAGCTGCTGCAAAACTTGGACTTGGCTGTGATGTTTATATGGGGGCAGTGGATGTGAAACGCCAGCATCCAAATGTATTAACTATGCAGATGTTTGGTGCAAATGTTGTGTCTGTTGAATCAGGTAATAAAGGTTTAGCAGATGCAGTAGATGAAGCACTAGGTTTTTGGATTAAATCATTAAAAGATACTCACTATTTGTTAGGTTCAGCAGTAGGTCCAGCACCATTTCCTGCAATAGTTAGAGAGTTTCAGTCAGTTATAGGCAGAGAAGCAAAACAGCAGGCTCAGGAATTTGGTCAAGATGTAGCAGCAGTTATTGCAGCAGTAGGCGGCGGTTCTAATGCTATGGGTATTTTTTCAGGCTTTTTAGATGATGAAAAAGTTCAGTTAATCGGCGTAGAAGGTGGCGGAATAGGCGATAAATCAGGTGAACATGCTAAAAGACTTGCACCAAACTCTGGAGCAGAAACAGGTATCTATCATGGATATAAAAGTAAATTTTTATTAGACAGCAATGGTGATGTGCTGCCGACACATTCTATTTCAGCAGGTCTTGATTATCCAGGTGTTGGTCCTGAACTTGCATACTTAAAAGAGTCTGGCAGACTTACAATGACAGCAGCAAATGATGATGAAGTAATTAATGCATTGCAGCTTGTTGCAAAACATGAAGGTATTTTATTTGCTCTTGAATCATCTCATGCTCTTGCAGAGCTTTTAAAAACAGCACCATCTATGCCAAAAGATAAAGCTGTTATTGTTAATATGAGCGGTAGAGGAGATAAAGATATTTTCATTACAGCACCAGTCTTTAATAAACAGGAGTGGGTAGAATTTTTATCAAACGAAATAAAAAACTAAAAATGTATAAATAAGCATTGCAAAATATAAAAAAATATATTATCTTTATCATTATTTATACAAAAGGGGTTTTTATATGTTTGTTCATGAAACTCACAGCTTTTATGTAATAGCTAAATTAGGCAGCTGCAAAAATGCACCTGCTGGTTATCTTGAGAAAAAAGAGGCGATTTTCAGCAAAGTTTTATCAAATGTTGGGGTTGAAAAAGCATTTGAAGCTGGAGATGTTTGGCAGTTAAAAGATGTTATGTATGCTTCATCTGCAGATATTGCAGATATTCTCAGCAATGAAATGATAAGACTTGTATCTCATGATGAAAGCATCGCTGCTTCAGAAAAAAAATTATATGAATTATCAGCATCTAATGATAATATAATAGTTTCAGAATTTTTACCAGATAATACAAGTTACATAAAATAAGAAGGAAAGGGTTATAAGCCCTTTCCTGTTTATTTTTTCAGGGAAGTTAATGTTTAAAAATATTGTATTTATAGTATTAGTGTCACTTTTTTTAAATGCATGCTCTGACAGTGAAGGAATGCATTTTGATTATTCAGATATAAATAATACTATTGGGTTAACTGTTGAACCATCTAATACTTTGCAGTTTCAAGATAAAAATCGTGGCGATATATTAAAATTTAAACTTTACTTTTCTCCTTCTGAACTTACACCTTTAGGAATTGATAGTGAAACAACTAATTATGGAAGTGTTTTTGAAAATAATCCTCCATTTAACCCGATAGATTGTTTGTCTGAAGCTGCATATAATGATTTTTGCACAGTAAGTATTAAAATGAGTGATAATGCAACAGAAGGTGCTTCTGGTTCTATAAGACTGATGTTTTATTATAATTTAGATAATATTGAAGATACTATTGGTGAAATAAAATATCACCAGTTAAAATTTGAATATAGAAATGAACCATAGAAAGTTTCAGATAATAATACTGGTGAAACACCTGATAATGCAATAGATAATAATACTGATAATATTACTGTCAGCTTAATAAAAAAACAAGTTTTTATAATATGAGCTAAACTACCACATTTTTATTAATTCTTGTATTAAATAACTTAAATGTTTTATAATGGTTGTATTTGTAAGTGCTGCAAGCAGTAAAAGTATTGATGCAAATGCTAAAGTATTTATTTTCATAATGTCCTCCGATATATAGTTTTATATAGCAAATAAAATACCAAAAAAGGTTTATGTATGTTAAGGAAGTTTTTACTACTATTTATTTTTATACCTGTAATCGTTTGTGCTAACCAAAGTTTAGAAAATGATTTAAAACTTGCAAATATTGGCAATAGTGGAGCTGCGTTTAGAATAGGTGCAAGATATCTTAATGGAGAAGGTGTGGAGCAGGATTATGAAAAAGCAAAATACTATCTTGAAAGAGCAGCCGATAAAAACCATTCTCATGCTTTATATGATTTAGGATATATGCATCTTTACGGTATAGGTGTAGAAAAAGATTACAGAATGGCTTATGATTATTTTGAGCGTTCAAAAGATGCAGGATTTGTACCAGCATATTTTATAATCGGCCTTATGTATTATGATGGGGCAGGTGTGAAAAAAAATGATAAAAAAGCCTATGAATACTGTAAAACTGCTATAGATAGAGGATATAAAACAAATAATATAATATTAGACCATAAAAATAAAAAAATAGTCATAAAGCAGGAAACTGAACAGTCAGATAAATAAGTCATATTTTATTTTGCTGTATTTTACCATAATAAATATTGCTGAAAAGCACAGATATTATAAAAGTAAGAATAGTAAGACTTATATATTTTAATGTAATATGCAGTATTTCTTTAAATATATGTTGAATATAGTGATATATGCAGGATAATAATGTAGATATATATAATGTTGAATTAGAGCCTAAATTAAATTTTTTACTAGCCCTGCTTTGGTAAATGCAATTTTTTAACTTTATGTAGTAAGTTTGGTGGTTATAGTCTGTATATTCCAAAATATGATACAATATCCGCTAAATTCGTAATAAAAATATAATTGAAGAATTTAAAAATGGTGTAAGTTTATCCCAGCTTCGCA
>CAJUJZ010000053.1 GCA_910586745.1 uncultured Mucispirillum sp.
GTAAAAATAATAATATAATATTTAAAAGGTATGGTATATAATATGCACAAAATGGAAGAATTAATATCTGAAAAAGATATTACAGCAAAGGTTTCTGAAATAGCAGCATTAATTTCTCGTGATTTTAAATGTCAGGATTTAACAGTTGTGTCTGTATTAAAAGGCAGTTTTATTTTTACTGCCGATTTAGTCCGCAGTATTGATATGTCGCTAGAAGTAGCTTTTCTTGCAGCTTCTAGTTATGGTGCTTCTACAGAATCAAGTGGTGAATTAAAAATAAGATATGATATTGATATACCAATAGAAAATAAAACAGTTCTGCTTGTGGAAGATATAGTGGATACTGGGCTTACAATAAGCCATTTAAAAGATTACTTATATGAAAAAGGAGCAAAATGTGTAAAAATATGCACAATATTTGATAAACCAGATAGACGGAAAATTCAAGTAGATGTAGACTACTCTGGCTTTGTTATTCCTAATGAGTTTGTTGTAGGATATGGGCTTGATTATAATAACAAATATAGAAATTTAAAAAATCTTTGTAAAATTACCATATAATATTTGGAGGATAAATGAATAGTGGTATTTATAAAAATCTTGCACTTTGGCTTGTAATAGCTTTAATGATGGTGCTTGTATTTAATCTTTTTAATACTAATACTCAGACAAATCAAAAAGTTACTTATACTGAGTTTTTAGATAGTGTTGAGAAAGACCATGTGAAAAAAGTAACTATAAAAGAAAATAAAATCACTGGTGAGTATAAAGATAATAATACTCGTTTTGAAACTTATGCACCTAGTGATAATAATTTAATTTCAGAGCTGAGAGATTATAATGTAGGTATTGAAGCAACTCCGCCAGATACTACTCCTTGGTATATGCAGCTGCTTATTTCATGGCTTCCAATTATTCTGCTTATAGCTATATGGATATTCTTTATGAGGCAGATGCAGGGCGGCAGCGGCTCAAAAGCTTTTTCTTTTGGTAAAAGCAGAGCTAAGCTTTTAAATCAAGATAATTTAAAAGTAACTTTTAAAGATGTTGCTGGTATTGAAGAAGCAAAAGAAGAATTAACTGAAATTGTAGAATTTTTAAAAGACCCTGAAAAATTCCAAAAATTAGGCGGCAGGATTCCTAAAGGTGTGCTTTTAGTTGGCCCTCCAGGGACTGGTAAAACTCTGCTTGCAAAAGCTGTAGCTGGTGAAGCTGGTGTGCCATTTTATTCTATAAGCGGCTCAGATTTTGTTGAAATGTTTGTTGGTGTTGGTGCTGCTCGTATTAGAGATTTATTTGAGCAGGGCAAAAAAAATGCTCCATGTATTATATTTATGGATGAAATAGATGCTGTTGGACGCCACAGAGGTGCAGGTCTTGGAGGTGGTCATGACGAAAGAGAGCAGACATTAAATGCACTGCTTGTTGAAATGGATGGCTTTGATTCAAATGAAGGTGTTATTTTAGTAGCTGCTACAAACAGACCTGATGTATTAGACCCTGCATTACTTCGTCCTGGTCGTTTTGACAGACAGATAGTTGTTCCTCGTCCAGATTTAAAAGGAAGACTGCAGATTTTAAAAGTGCATGCTGCTAAAATAAAAATGGCATCATCTGTAGATTTAGAAATTATTGCAAAAGGAACTCCAGGTTTTTCTGGTGCAGATTTAGCAAACCTTATGAATGAATCTGCCTTACTTGCTGCAAGGGCTAATAAAAATGAAGTTGATACATCAGATATAGAATCAGCAAAAGACAGGGTTATAATGGGTGCAGAAAGACGCAGTATGGTAATACCTGAAAAAGATAAAAAAGTTACTGCATTCCATGAAGCAGGTCATACAATTGTAGCTATTATGACAAAAGGTGCTGACCCTGTTCATAAAGTTTCTATTATTCCTAGGGGTATGGCTTTAGGTGTTACTATGCAGCTTCCTAGTGATGATAGATATAATGAAACAAAAGACCATCTTTTAGGCATGATTAGAGTTATGCTTGGCGGCAGGATTGCAGAAGAAGTAGTTTTTAATTCAATGTCTACTGGTGCAAGTAATGATATTGAAAGACTTACATCTATTGCAAGAAAAATGGTTATGAGCTGGGGTATGAGTGATAAGCTTGGCACAATATCTTTTGGTAAAAGAGATGAAGCTATCTTTTTAGGTAAAGAGATTTCAAGCCAGAAAGATTACAGTGAAAAAACAGCTGAATTAATAGATGATGAAGTTGAACATATTATTACAACATGCTACAATGAAGCAAGAAAAATAATAGAAGATAACATACATCTTTTAGATAAAACTGCAGAAGCGCTGCTTGAAAAAGAAACTATTGAAACTCCTGAATTAAAAGAGCTTGTAAAAGAATATGCAGCTGAAGGATATAAAGATAATAATATGTTCTCTGAAAAAGAACAGGAAGAAAAAGAAGAAGCTAAAAACAAAAATAATTAATTTGGAAGTGTTTGTATGAAGTTTTATAAACTGACACCAGAATATGATAGAATAAAGCAGGAATTAGTGCGTATTGGTGTAGATAATTATGCATTAAATATGGTAAAAAAAGGTGTCAGTTTAAATATTTTAGTGCGGGATATAAAAGCTCCCGCTGCTAATATTTTAAAGCAGGAAGCTATTGCTTCAGGAATGGATGCAGCAGTTAAAAAAGGAGCTGTTTCCTGCTCAATAGATAGAACTGATGTGCTTTTAATGGGTAGTGCTGCAATATTTGAAAGACTTATTAAAAGACTTTCAGTACAGGTTTTTGGTTTAAAAGAATTAGGAAAGGAATTAAGCCTTTTTTTAAAAAGCAAAGAAATTAAAAATATTACATATCATAAAGGCAGCATAGATATATCTAAACCAATATGTATGGGTATTTTGAATACAACACCAGATTCTTTCAGTGATGGCAGTATGTATATAACAGAGGAGGCGATTGCTGCAAGAATTAATGAAATGGCAGAACTTGGTGTTGATATTATTGACATAGGTGGTATGTCATCAAGGCCTTTTTCAGAAAGTATCAGCAGTGATGAGGAAATAAAAAGAATAAAATTTGCTCTTGATTACATTAAACAGTATGATATGATAGTATCAGTAGATACTAATAACTATAAAACAGCAGAGTATGCATTAAATAATGGATCTGATATTATCAATGATATATCAGGTATGACTGATGATAATATGGTATCTGTATGCGGTCAGGCAAAATGTGCAGTGTGTATCATGCATATGAATGGCAGTCCAAAAGATATGCAGACTAATGCAAATACTGAATATAATAATATTATATATGATGTTCATGATTTTTTTACAAAAAGTATAGATAAATGTCTTAATGCAGGTATTGATTACTCATCAATCATACTTGATGTAGGTTTTGGATTTGGTAAAACTGTTGAGCAGAATTATATTTTATTAAAATATTTAAGAGAGTTTAAATCTTTTAATCTTCCACTGCTTGCAGGTATTTCCCGCAAATCTATGATTGGGGCTGTTATTGATAAAGATGTTAATAACAGACTTGCAGGCACAATTTGTGCAAATGCAGCAGCCATTTTAAATGGTGCAGATATTATACGAGTTCATGATATCAAAGAAGGTATTGATACAGTAAAGATTGCTGATTATATTTTAAAGGCGAATATATGATTACGACTATTTTTGAATTTGTTAAAAGTTATGTTAGTATTATAGATGTAATAGATATTGCATTTATAAGTTATATTATTTACAGACTTCTGCTTCTTTTAAGGGGTACGAGAGCCATATATATGTTAGTATCTATTATGATACTTTTAGTGCTTCTTGGTCTTTCTGACTTTTTAGGAATGAAAGTAACTAGATGGGTATTAAGTAATATGTCAGGTTACTTATTTTTAGCCTTAATAATAATATTCCAACCTGAAATAAGAAGAGCACTTGCATTTATTGGCGAATCAAAGTTTTTTGAACGCTCTGTAACCATGAATTCTCAAATAGTAGATGAACTTGTAAGAACTGCAACCATTTTAGCAAACAGGCAGCTTGGTGCATTAATTATTATTCAAAGAAATACAGATATTGCCCATTATGTAACATTGGGTCAGAAAATAGATTCAGTGGTTAGTAAAGATTTACTGCTTAGTATATTTATTCCATATTCTCCATTACATGATGGTGCAGTATTACTTGAAGGTTCAAGGCTTACATATGCTGGCTGTATTCTGCCGCTTACAAAAAGAGAGGATATTGCACAGCAGTATGGAACAAGGCACAGGGCAGCAATAGGGATTACAGAAGAAACTGATGCAATAGCTATTGTAGTTAGTGAAGAAAGAGGTGAAATTTCTATTACAGAAGGCGGAAATATTATTCCAAATTTAGATGCGAACGGTTTACGGGAAACTTTAAGCAAGCTGATTAAAATAAATAAATCAACGGAAGATTAATATGTTAAACAATAAAACTTTATTAAAAATCCTTAGTGTATTCATTGCTCTTGGTATGTGGATAATGGTTGTATCTGGTCATGAAGAAACAAAAGAGATGACTGTTCCTGTAAAGCTTATTAATGTATCTAATGGTAAGGTTGCAATTGCAGATTATCCAAATGTTTCTGTAAATATAAAAGGTGCAGCAAGACTTATGCAGTCACTTGCTAATTCTGATGTTCTGCTTAATATTGATGTTGCTGCTTTTCCTAATGGTCAGTCTATCAGAAGAATACTTCCTGTAGATTTTAAAAAACCACTTGGGCTTGAAATAGTTGATGTAAAGCCAGCTGAACTGCGTATTACTCTTGATGATATTACAGCAAAAGATGTGCGTGTACTGCCGTCTATTATTGGTGAAGTTAAGCAGGGTTATATGGTAGAAAGTATTACATTAAAACCTAACTCTGTAAATGTAACAGGTGCTAAAAGTTTATTATCTAACCTTGAAAATATTTCAACAATGCCTATAAATCTTTCTGAAAGAAGTAAGAATTTTGTTCAGAATGTAGTATTAAAAGATTATGATGGTGTTACAAAAATACAGCCTTCATCAGTTGAAGTTCGTGTTAAATTAAGAGAAAATATGGTAGAACATGAATTTACAAATGTTCCTGTAGAATGTATGAATTTAAAAAGTAACTTAATGGTAGCAAATACTCCATCACTTTCTTATGTAAAAGCAAGAGGAATGGAAGATATTATTGATACATTTTTAGATACAGTTACTTTTGTTACAGACTGCAGTAATATAAATGGTCCTGGAACTTATACTGGCTCAGTTGCATATAGAACAAATTTAATTGTAGATATATTAAACCTAGAGCCACAAACAATAAATATAGAGATAAAAGAAAGATGAGAAAATATTTTGGAACAGACGGAGTGCGAGGCAGGGCAAATATTGAGCCATTAACTGCTGATTTTGCATTAAAACTTGGCAGAGCAGCTGCCGGCTTATTTAAAAATAATGATACACACAGGAAAATTATTATTGGAAAAGATACGCGCCTTTCCTGTTATATGTTTGAAAATGCTTTAGTATCAGGTATCTGCTCGGCAGGTATTGATGCAGTAATGGTTGGTGTAATTCCAACCCCTGCAATAGCATTTTTAACAAAATCAATCAGAGCAGATGCTGGTGTAGTAATAAGTGCATCCCATAACCCATATTATGATAACGGTATTAAGTTTTTTAATGCTAATGGTTACAAACTTGCAGATATTACAGAGCATGAAATAGAAAGAATGATAGATAATAATGAGCCTGCTTTAGACCCAGATTCTATAGGTAAAGCATACAGAATAGAAGGTATAGGCAGATATGTGGAATTTGTAAAAAATACATTCCCTAAAAATATTGATTTAAAAGGGCTTAAAATAGTGGTGGACTGTGCAAATGGTGCATCATATAAAGCAGCTCCACTTGCTTTAAGAGAGCTTGGAGCAGAGCTTATTTTAATTAATGTTGATCCAAACGGCACAAATATTAATGATAACTGTGGTGCAGTATATCCGGAAAATATGGCAAAAGCTGTTTTAGAACATGGAGCAGATGTTGGCATATCTTTTGACGGTGATGCAGATAGAGTTGTTTTTGCAGATGAAAAAGGCAATATAGTTGACGGTGATAAAATTATGGGTATTTGTGCCATAGATATGATGGAGCATAGTAGATTAAAAAATAATACTATTGTTGCTACTGTTATGAGCAACCTTGGTTTTGAATATTCTATGAATAAAAAAGGCATAAAACTTATTCGCTCTCAAGTTGGTGACAGGTATGTTATGGAAGATATGCTGAAATATAATTGTAACCTTGGCGGTGAGCAGTCTGGTCATTTAATCTTTTCAGATTTTAATACTACAGGTGATGGTTTAATCAGTGCTATGCAGGTTCTTGGTTTGCTTGTTAAAAAAGGTAAATCTTTATCAGAACTTTGCAGCTTTATAGAAACATACCCGCAGGTATTAAATAATGTTTTAGTTGATAAAAAAGTTCCACTTGATGAATTAACTAATACTTCAGCATTAATCTCAAAATTAGAAAAAGAGCTTGGCACTTCAGGCAGACTTCTTGTAAGGTATTCTGGAACAGAAAATAAATTAAGAGTTATGCTTGAAGGTAAAGATGAGCAGGTAATATCTGCTTATGCAAAAGAAATTGCTGATACAGCAGTAAATGAAATTAAAGGTAAATAGTAATGATAAAACTTGGTGTAAATATTGATCATGTGGCTACACTGCGTCAGGCTAGAATGGGAATAGAGCCTGAACCTGTTATGGCTGCCAAAATTGCAGAAAAAGCAGGTGCCGATGGTATTACAATACATTTAAGAGAAGACAGGCGTCATATACAGGATAAAGATGTATATGATATTAAAAAGATTATCTCTATTCCATTAAATTTAGAAATGGCATGCAATGATGATATTATTGATATTGCAAGAGAAGTGCTTCCAAACACATGTACAATAGTTCCAGAAAAGCGTCAGGAAATAACTACAGAAGGTGGTCTTGATGCTGCTAGGCAGTATAATGCAGTTGCAGATACTGTTGCAAGGCTGCAGGAAAAAGGTATAAAAGTAAGTCTTTTTATAGAGCCGAACAAAGTGCAGATTGAAGCTGCAAAAAGAATAGGTGCAGAATATATTGAAATTCATACAGGACTGTATGCAAATACAGAAGGTGAAGCACAGCTGCAGGAATTAAACCGCATAAAAGAAGCTGCAGCTTATGCTCACAGACTTGGTTTAATTGTTAATGCAGGCCATGGGTTAAATTATACTAATATACATAATATAGCTGCTGTTACTTATATGCATGAATTTAATATAGGACATTCTATTATTTCAAGAGCTGTTTTTACAGGACTTGAAGAAGCAGTTAAAGAAATGATAAAAATAGTTAAAAAATAGTTATGCTTGGCTGTGATATTATAGAAATAGAAAGAATAGAGCAGTCTATTTTAAAATTTGGGGAAAGTTTTTTAAAGCATATACTTTCAGAAAATGAAATAGCATTATATAATAAACGAGGTAAAAAAGCAGAGTTTGCAGCTGGCAGATTTGCTGCAAAAGAGGCTGTATCAAAAGCATTAGGCACAGGTATAGGCATAGACTACAGATTTACAGATATAGAGATACTGCCAAATGAATATGGCAAACCTTATGTTTATCTAAAAAGTCAAAAAAAAGAAAATATTGAAATATCTATATCACATTCCCGTATAAATGCTGTTGCGGTATGTATAATTAAAGAGGCAGAATGAGTGCAGTAATAATTCCAGCCAGATATGGCTCAACAAGATTTCCAGGTAAAGTTCTTGCAGATATTGATGGCAAACCTATGATTGTAAGAGTAGCAGAGCAGGCAGTGCAGACTTCTGCTGATAAAGTAATTGTTGTTACAGATAATGAAAAAGTATATGAAGTATGCTCTAAAATAGAAAGAGTTTCTGTTATGATGAGCCCTTCAGATTTATCTACAGGAACAGACAGAGTAGCATATGCTGCAAAAAATATTGATGATGATATTATTATTAATGTGCAGGGAGATGAGCCTTTTATTCCTCCAGTATTAATTGAACAGTTAATACAGGGGTTAAAAAATGATAAATCTCTTAAAATGATAACAGCATGTGTGCCTTTTGCAGATATAAATAATTCAGAAAATCCGTCAGCTGTAAAAGTGATTCTTGATAAAAATGATTATGCTGTTTATTTTTCACGATACCCTGTTCCATATAACAGAGATAATGTTGATAGTGTAGTTAGATACCGCCATATAGGTATTTATGGTTTCAGGCGTGACTATTTATTTGAGTTTGCTTCTCAGGAGCGTACTTATTTAGAAAAATGCGAAAATTTAGAGCAGCTTAGAGCTTTAGAAAATGGCATTAAAATAAAAGTAGTAAAAACAGATTATAATCCATTATCTGTTGATACTTTAGAAGATTTGCAAAATATTTTAAAAATTTTAAACATGAGGAATAAATAATGGCTAAGTATATTTTTGTAACAGGTGGTGTATTATCATCATTAGGTAAGGGGATAACAGCAGCTTCTCTTGGTGCATTACTTGAATCTAGAGGTTATAAAGTTGCTTTAAGAAAGTTTGATCCATATTTAAACTATGGCCCTGGCACAATGAGTCCACTGCAGCATGGAGAAATATTTGTCACTGCAGATGGCTGTGAAGGTGATTTAGATTTAGGTCATTATGAAAGATTTACTACAACTAATACTGATAAACATTCAGATATTACATCTGGTAAAATATACTATACTGTTATTGAAAGAGAACGCAGAGGCGAATATCTTGGTGCAACAGTGCAGGTTATTCCTCATATAACGGATGAAATAAAAGGATGTATAACAGCTGGTGCTGAAAATTACAATATAGTGATTGTAGAAATTGGCGGCACAGTTGGTGATATTGAAAGTCTGCCATTTTTAGAAACAATCAGACAGATGAAATTTGATTTAAGTGAAGATGATGTGTTGTTTTTGCATGTTACTCTTGTGCCTTATATTAAAAGTGCAGGAGAACTTAAAACTAAACCAACTCAGCACTCAGTGCGTCAGTTACAGGAAATAGGTATTAGCCCTGATATTTTAGTTTGCAGAAGTGAATATCCGCTTAGCGAAGGCGTTAGAAACAAACTTGCCTTATTCTGTAATGTGGGAAAATCATCAGTGATTAACTGCATGGATGCTGCTACAATTTATCAAGTACCTCTTGTTTTAAATGAAGAAGGTTTAGACAGTGAAGTTATTAAAAAACTAGGACTTGAAGAAAGAGAATATGATTTATCAAAATGGCAGGATATTGTAAGGCGTATTAAACAGCCAAAAGATACAGTTTCTATTGCAGTTATAGGTAAATACCTTGAAACAAAAGATGCATATTTAAGTTTAACAGAGGCACTTCTTCATGGTGCAGTTGCAAACTATTTAAAAGTAGATATTAAATGGATTGATGCAGAAAAACTAGAAGAAAAAATGGCTAGCGAATATTTAAGTAATGTGGATGGCATATTAATTCCTGCAGGTTTTGGTGAGCGTGGAATGGAAGGTAAAATAAATGCTGTAAACTTTGCTAGAACAAAAGATATTCCATTTTTAGGTATATCTATGGGGCTGCAGGCTGCTGTTATTGAATATGCAAGAAATGTATTAAAATTAGAAGATGCAAGAAGTGCTGAAATGACAAAACCAGAACATTCTAAAAATCTTGTAATTGATTATAAGCATGATGAACACTATAATGAAGAAATGGGAGCATCTATGCGTCTTGGCTCTTATGTAACTTCTTTAGTAGAAGGAAGCCTTGTAAAAGAAATTTATAATGCAGATACTGTAATAGAAAGACACAGGCATAGACTTGAAATAAATAACAGCTATAGAAATGCATTAGAAAGTGCTGGTATGGCAATATCTGGTAATAACGATGAAAGTGGCTTTGCAGATATTATTGAATTAAGCTCTCACAGGTGGTTTATAGCTGCACAATTCTGTCCAGAATTTCAGTCAAAACCATTTAATCCACATCCTTTTTATAATGCTTTTGTTCAGGCTGCTTATAAATATAAACAGGATAAAAATAATTTATCTGATAAATAATAAGGTGTGCTATGGATAATAAAAATATTATTAATTTTGGAATAAATACTTTTCAGATAGAAATAGATGCTATGAAAAAAGCAATGAACAGCTTGTCAGAAAGCTTTGTACAAGCTGTTCATATAATTTTAGGCTGTAAAGGCAGAGTTGTAGTTATTGGTATGGGTAAATCAGGTATTATTGGTAAAAAAATAGCTGCAACATTAGCAAGCACAGGGACACCTGCTTTTTTTATGCATCCTGCTGAAGGTATGCATGGTGATTTAGGTATGCTTGTGAAAGGTGATGTGGTAATAGGCATATCAAACAGCGGAGAAACTGATGAAATGAAAGTGCTTCTGCCATTAATTAAAAGACTTGGCTCTAAATTAATAGCAATAGTTGGTAAGGCTGATTCTACTTTAGGCAGAGAAAGTGATTGTATTCTTGATGCATCAGTTGAAAAAGAAGCATGTCCTTTAAACCTTGCTCCTACTGCAAGTACGACTGTAGCTTTAGCAATAGGTGATGCTTTAGCTGTTGCTCTTTTAGAATGCCGCGGTTTTAAAGCAGAAGATTTTGCAATGTTTCATCCATCAGGCTCACTTGGTAAAAGGCTGCTTACTACAGTAAACGATTTAATGCATACAGGAGATGCACTTCCTTTTGTAAATGAAAACGATACAGTAGAAAATGCTGTTAAAGAAATAAATGAGAAAAAATTTGGCTGTACTGCTGTTGTAGATAATGATAATAAACTTACTGGTATTATAACAGACGGAGATTTAAGGCGTGCAATATCTAAATATTCATCAATTCATCAGTTAAAAGTTTCTGAAATTATGACACACGGCCCTAAAATGATTATGAAATATGAACTTGCAGCAAAAGCACTTCATATTATGGAGGAATATAAAATATCTTCATTATTTATTATTGATAAAAAACAGCACCCTGAAGGTATAATTCATTTTCAGGATTTATTAAAGTTTGGATTAGTATAGTCTATGTTAACTTTTAAAGGCAGGTTAAGAATAATTAATGTTTTTTTGGTTATTTCTCTGCTGATATTTGCTGTTGTTGTATTAGTTATCATTATAAGAGAAGATGAAGATATGGTGCCATATCAATCTGACCTTTTAAAAAATATTGTCAAAATGAAAAAAATTGATTTATTATATGTTATTGATAATAACACATATGTAAAATTAAAATCTGAGCAGGGTAATGTAAACATAATTGACTATAATATTGATTTATTAAATCTTGATGTAACATATACCAGTAAAGATTTTTCAATTGATGTTAAAGCTTCCAGAGGTGAATATCTGTCACAAAGATTTTTAAAGGCATATGATAATGTTACTGGCCATATGGATAATATGACATTTAAAACATGCCCTGACGGTGTGTTGGAGTATGATTATGCAGAAGGTAAAGGTATTGTTAAAAATGGTGTAACAATTTATCATGATAATAATTCTATATCATCAAAAATTGTTGAGTTTGATGTAAAGAATAACTTTATTATCTTTAGAGATAATGTTACAGTAGACTATATACCAGCTCAAGAATAATATGATATGGTGAATAATATGTTTTATAATCATAAATATTTAATAATATTAATACTTGTTTTATCAGCACAATTTTTAATGGGAGCAGATGTAAAAACTAAAAATATAAAACCAACTTCCCCTGTTAAAATACAGGCAGATGAGATGCGTTATTACGGTTCTGAACGCAAATCAACTTTTCATGGTAATGTGGTAGCTGTCAGCGATAACTATACTCTTACATCTGATGATGTTGTAGTATTTCTTAATAAAGATATGGATGTTTCTAAAATTCATTGCACCGGCAATGTAAACTTTAAAAGTGATGATATTGTTTCTATTTCAAAAAAGGCAGATTTAGATCATAATAAGAAAGTAGCTGTTATTACTGGCAATGTAAAAGTGTGGCAGGGCGAAAATTATCTTGAAGGTGAAAAAGTTTTTATATATTATGAAGAAGAACGAATTGTGGTTGATAAAGGAACAGATAAACGGGTAACAATAATATTTAAACCTGAAAATAATGAGGGTACAAAATAGTGGCTTTAGAAGTAAAAGACCTTAAAAAATCTTTTAAAAAAAGAACTGTTGTAAATGGTGTTTCTTTAAATATAAGCAAAGGCGAAATAGTAGGGCTTCTTGGTCCAAATGGAGCAGGAAAAAGTACATCATTTTATATGATTGTTGGGCTTTTAAAGCCAGAAAAAGGCTCTATTGTGCTGGATGATGAAGATATTACTAAACTGCCTATGTATAAAAGATGCAAAGCTGGTATTGGATATCTTCCACAGGAGGCATCAGTATTTAGAAAAATGTCAGTTTATGATAATATTATGGCTGCATTAGAATTTACTTATGATGATAATAAAGTTAGAAAAGATAGGGCAGAAGTACTTATAGATGAATTTCACTTAAACCATGTTGCAAAAAGTTATGGTTATGCTTTATCAGGCGGAGAAAGAAGGCGTGTTGAAATTGCAAGATGTTTAGCAACTGAGCCGGATTTTATTCTGCTTGATGAGCCTTTTGCAGGTATTGACCCTATCTCTGTTGCAGATATTCAAGAAATGGTTTATTCTTTAAAAGACAGGGATATAGGTGTTTTAATTACAGATCACAATGTTCGTGATACATTAAAAATCACTGATAGAGGGTATATTATTACAGAGGGCCGTGTGCTTACTCAAGGTTCGCCAAATGATATACTTTCAAATAAAGATGTAATTGATAAATATTTAGGAAAAGGATTTTCTATTTAATGAATAATTTAAATCAAAATCTTGATATAAAAAATACGCTGCAGACGACTGTTTTTATTACTCCACAAATGAAACAGTCCCTTGCTATTCTGCAAATGCCAATAGTAGAGCTTGAGCAGGAGATTTCTAATATTTTAGAAGAAAATCCTATATTAGAAGCTGTAGAAGATGACAGCAGTGATGATTTTGATAATATAGATGATTTTGATGATAATGAAAATAGTGATTTTTCTAAAGATATAGAAGAAATTCAGGATAAAGATAAAAACCTTGATAACCTTGTGGAAAAAATTACAGGTGATGACTGGGAAGAATATATAGGCTATGAAAAACTTGATGATATAAGCTATAAATCTACAAATGATGAAAATAATTTTGATTTAGAGCAGGTAATTGGTGCAAAAGAATCTCTTTATGAACATTTAATGTATCAGTTAAATATTAATATTATAGATAAAGAAGAAAGACGCATTGGTGAATATATTATTGGTAACCTGTCAGAAGATGGTTATTTTAGAATAGAGATATATGATGCATGCAGTGAACTTAATGCAGAAGAAAGTTTATTTGGGAAAGTATTAAATATAATAAAAACTTTTACTCCATCAGGTATAGCATCATCAAGCCTGCAGGAATGTATTATTACACAAATCAAAGATATGAACTGTGATGCAGTTTATGTTGATTTGGCAGAAGAATTATTAGCCGGTTATTCAGCAGAACTTGCAGCTTTTAAATATAATGATATATTAAAAGATATGAGTATTGAAAGAGATACTTTTGAC
>CAJUJZ010000054.1 GCA_910586745.1 uncultured Mucispirillum sp.
CTAAGAGGTATTTTTTTGTACTTATTTTTGTAACATATGTCTTATACTCTTACAAAATTTTATTTTTTTTAAAAAAAATTTAATAGCCTGTAAAAATCCTTGATTATAATATGATAAAGTGATAAAAGTATACTTCTATGAATTTACCTTGTGCTATTATTTAAGGAGAATATATAATGACAGATTACAAAAATACTCTTAATTTACCTAAAACTGAGTTCCCTATGAAAGCAAACCTTGCTGAACAGGAACCTAAAAGATTACAAAAATGGGAAGAAAACAATGTATATGATAAAATACAGCAGTCAAGAAATGGATGTCCTGAATACATTCTGCATGATGGCCCTCCTTATGCTAATGGTAATATTCATATAGGTACTGCTTTAAATAAAATATTAAAAGATTTTATTATTAAAATAAAAACTGGTCAGGGTTTTAAATCACCTTATGTGCCCGGTTGGGACTGCCATGGTCTTCCAATTGAATTAAAAGTTGACCAACAGTTAGGTGAAAAGAAAAAAGATATGACTGTTGCTCAAATCCGCAAAGTATGCAGAAACTATGCAGGCAAATATATTGATATACAGAGAACTGATTTTAAAAGGCTTGGTATTTTTGGTGTATGGGATAAACCATATATCACTATGGATTTTGAATATGAAGCAACAACTCTTGCTGAACTTTATAAATGTTATAAAAAAGGTGAAGTATATAAAGGGTCTAAGCCTGTTTACTGGTGCCATTCATGTGTTACTGCCCTTGCAGAAGCAGAAGTTGAATATGCTGACCACACATCTACATCTGTTTTTGTAAAATTTCCACTTGATGATAATGCAAAAAATAAGCTTGGTATCAGCGGTGAAATATCTGCTGTTATATGGACCACTACCCCATGGACTCTGCCTGCCAATGTGGCAATAGCTGTAAACAGAGATTATGAATACTCCATTATTAAGATAAATGAAACAGAAAACAGTAACTTATCAACAGGTGAATATATTATAGCTGCAAAAGAAATGCTTGAAAATTTAGCGGAAACATTCAAAATCGCAGGATATGATGAAGTAAAAACAGTTAAAGGTTCAGAGCTTGAATATCTTAATGCACGCCACCCATTTTATGAAAGAAACTCTGTGATAGTTTTAGCTGACTATGTTACTCTTGATGCTGGCACTGGTCTTGTCCATACTGCACCAGGACATGGACAGGATGACTATGAAACAGGACTTCGTTATAACTTAGATATATTATCTCCAGTTGATGATAACGGCGTATTAAGAAATGTTGGTATATTTGACGGCATACATATTAATAACGCAAATAAAGAAATAGTTGCATATATGCAGGAACACGGCTCACTGCTTGCTCAAAATGATATATCTCACTCATATCCTCACTGCTGGAGATGTAAAAAACCAGTTATTTTCCGTGCAACTCCACAATGGTTTATCTCTATGAGTGAAAACGGCTTAAGAGAACGCACTCTTGATGCTATAAAAAATAAAGTTAAATGGATACCATCATGGGGACAAAATAGAATTCAATCTATGGTTGAAAACCGCCCTGACTGGTGTATTTCCCGTCAAAGATTATGGGGTGTGCCTATTGCTTTTATCACATGCCATGACTGCGGTGAAATAATATTTAATGATAATATTGAAAAAACAACAGTAGAAGCATTTAAAAAAGAAGGTGCAGATGCGTGGTTTGAACATGATGAAGCATTTTTTTTAAATGGTATCACTAAATGTCCTAAATGCGGCTCTACTCACCTTAAAAAAGAAAAAGATATTCTTGATGTGTGGTTTGATTCTGGGACAAGCCATGCGGCAGTATGTGAAAAACGCCCAGAACTTGGAAAACGCGCTAATATGTATTTAGAGGGAAGCGACCAGCACAGAGGATGGTTCCAAAGCTCAATTATAGAAAGTATGGCTACAAGAGGTGTGCCGCCATTTGATGAAGTTTTAACTCATGGATTTGTTGTGGACGGCAATGGAAGAAAAATGTCTAAATCTCTTGATAATACTGTTGCTCCAATGGATATTATTAATAAATACGGCACAGAAATATTAAGGCTGTGGGTTGCCGCAGAAGATTATACAGAAGATGTGCGTATTTCTGAAGACATTATTAAACGAATTACTGAAAGCTATAGAAAAATCCGCAATACTGCAAGATATATATTAGGTAACCTAAGTGATTTTAACCCTGATAAAGATATGGTTGAATATGATAAACTTATGGAACTTGATAAAAATATATTAGGCAGATGGCAGTTGACTAAAGCAAAAATCTATGAATCATATAATACATACCAGTTCCACGGATTTTACCATGGGTTTTTAAACTTCTGTATTAATGATTTATCATCATTCTATTTAGATATAATTAAGGACAGGGTATATTCATCTAAAAACCATTCTTATGAAAGACGCTCTGCTCAAACTGCTATGTTTACTTTAATTAAAGAAACAGCTGTTATTATAAATCCTGTTTTAAGCTTTACTGCAGATGAAATATGGGAATATCTTCCAAAATGGAATAACAAAAAAGAATTTGTTTTTGAAGAATTTTTCCCAAAAGTAGAAGACTATAAAATTGACTATAAATGGGGTGTAATTACTAATATTCGCAAAGAAGTTAATAAAGCATTAGAAATTGCCCGTGCTGATAAAGTTATAGGCCACCCACTTGATGCAGAAGTTGTTATTTCTGTATGCGAAGATATGGCAAAACATTTAACAGTAGATGAAGGTCTTGAAAGAATGTTTATTGTTTCAAAAGCTGTTGTTGTTACTGGCGATATTGAAAAAGCTTATATTTCAGAAGATGGACAGATAAAAGTATTAGTGCAGCCATGCAGTGCACCAAAATGTGCCAGATGCTGGACTCATTCTGATACTGTTGGCAAAGATGAAACTCATATAGAAGTATGCCAAAGATGTGCGGAGGCTTTAAAATAGATGAGTTTTAATGCTAAACTTAAAAATATATGGCAAGAAATTGTTAATAAAAAAAAATATCTGCTGTTTTTTACTCTGCTTCCATTAGCAGCAGATATTATAACAAAAAATATTATTAAATCAACAATGGAGCTTTACAGTGCAGTGCCTGTAATTGATGGGTTTTTTAACATAGTATATGTTTTAAATCCGGGAGCTGCTTTCAGCTTTCTTCATGATATGAATGAAAACTACAGGCAGTTATTTTTTGTAACTGTAACAATAATTGCAATATTCATAATACTTTATATTTTTGCATTAGAAAAATCAAAAGCAGGTATTACAGGATTTGCTCTTATATTAAGTGGTGCAGCAGGCAATTTAATTGATAGAATATATATTGGCAAAGTTGTAGATTTTCTTGACTTTTACTATTCATCATACCATTTTCCAGCATTTAATGTGGCAGACAGCTGTATAACTATTGGGGTATCATTAATTATTATAGATATGCTTTTTATTAATAAAAAGAAATTAGAGAAATAAAATGCAAAATACACAAAATGAACTCATAGTATATAAAGAAATTCAAGAAAACACTATGCTTAAATGGTTTTTTGATAGTAAAATTAAGCATACTACAGAAGATGAGTTTTTTAAAGAATGGCAAGAATATGTAAAAAATGAGGATATGGAAAGGATATATCTATTAGAACCTTTAGAAGCTAAAAGTGTAAAAAACCTGCATTGGAGAGATAGGCTGACAATGTCACAATTCATATTCCTTCATCCTATATATTTTTCTTATGAATATTATGAGTTTATTTTGCAATTTATTCACGATAAAAAATATTTAAATATCCTGCTTTATCTTTTGTGTATAAGTAAAAAAAACCAATTAGAAGAAGTAAAAAAAGTTATTTTGCTTTTAGCGGATAAGGGTGCAAATTTAAATACTTTATTTTATTATAAAATGTCATACGACCACAAATTTGAACCACTTGTTTTTAATCTCGTTTCTGATTATGAATATCAAGACAAGAAGCAAAAGCCTAAGCAGCTTGAGCTTTTACGCTTTCTTTTAGAGATTGGAGCTGACCCTAATATCAAAAATATTGAAGGAATGAATTTATTACACTATGCAGTAAATACTGATAGTAGTTTTGCACAAGTAGTCATAGAGAGCGGTAAGATAAAAGACATCAATGAAAGGGTTGATAAATACAGAACAAACATGTATCATGATGAAACAGCATTACATATTGCGGTTTTTGATAAACAATTAAGCACTGTAAAAGCACTCATTAATGCAGGAGCTGATGTTAATGCTATCAATAAGTGGGGAAAAACGCCACTAGAAATGAGTGAAAGCCAAAGCATAAGCAAAATCATTCAAAAAGCAGGTGGAAAAACTCTTGTAGAGCTTTTAGAAAGCGAAGAAAAATCAAAAAATTGTAAAAATTCTATATGGGAAGAAAGTGAAAAAATAGGTAAAAACAAAAGAAAAAACGAAATCATATTTCAACAAAATGCAATCTACTATGATACAATCCATAATGAACCTCTTTGGAAGATTTTTATAGAAGTAAGTGACGAATATCTTGAAAAATTAAATCCAATTTATTATCTCTATACCAAAAAAGATTTAGAAAAACTAAAAAGCGGTGATAAATACAAGCCAAACAAAAGAGATGAGTTAAAGGCTTTAGTAAAAGATGAAAGTATAAATTTAAAAGATATTGATATAAGTCTCATTACAGATATGAGTTTTGTTTTTTCTGATAGTGAAAGGAAAGATTTTAGCGGAATAGAAGATTGGGATATGAGTAAAGTTACTAATACAAACTATATGTTTTACAATGCTAAAAACTTTAACCATCCATTAAACAAGTGGGATATGAGTAATGTTAGCAGTATGAAAGGTATGTTTTACGAAGCCCAGTCTTTTAACCAACCCATAGATAAATGGGATACAAGCAATGTTATAAATATGAGTGAAATGTTTTATTATGCCCTGTCTTTTAATAAACCATTAGAATCTTGGAATGTATCTAATGTTAGAAATATGTATGGTATGTTTTATAGAGCTCAGTCTTTTAACCAACCCTTAGATAAATGGGACACAAGCAATGTTACAAATATGAGTAGTATGTTTCATAAAGCTTTATCATTTAACAAACCTTTAGAAAACTGGAATGTATCCAATGTCAGAAATATGAGTGGTATGTTTTATGGAGCTAAGTCTTTTAACCAACCCCTAGATAAATGGGATACAAGCAATGTTATAAATATGAGTGAAATGTTTCGTAAAGCTTTATCATTTAACGAGCCTATAGAAAACTGGGATGTATCCAATGTTAGAGATATGGGCGGTATGTTTGGTGAAACAGATGTATTTAATCAGCCATTAAATAAATGGGACACAAGCAATGTTACAAATATGAGTGAGATGTTTTACAAAGCTAAAAAATTTAACCAACCTTTAGAAAGCTGGAATGTATCTAATGTTGCAAATATGAAAAATATGTTTGGTGAAACAGATGTATTTAATCAGCCATTAGATAAATGGGATACAAGCAATGTTACAAATATGAGTGAAATGTTTGATAAGGCTAAAAAATTTGATCAACCTTTAGAAAGCTGGAATGTATCTAATGTTAGAAATATGTATCGTATGTTTTATGAAACTTTATCATTTAATCAACCATTAGCTAAATGGGATATAAAAAGTGTTGAAAATATGAAATTTATGTTTTCTTATGCTAAATCATTTAATCAAAATCTTGATACTTGGGATCTCTCTAAAGTGAAAAATAAAGAATTTATTGCTGATAGAAAAAAAGTAAAACTTAATATTCCTATTCCTACAAAACAAAGCAGTGCAAATGAAAAGCTTTTAAAAGCAATTCTTCGTTCAAATGTGGATAACTTCCATAAAGCAATTAAAGCGGGAGCAAATATTAATGAACCTATTGAAGTGATAGAAGATTATGACGACTGTGAAGAATATGAGGGATGCAGTTTTCTAGCTGTAGCACTTGATAAGGCACTTTATCATCTCACTTACTTTAATCATGGCAAAAGAGTGAAATTTAATAAAGAAAAATATGAAAAAAAATATGCAAAAGCTTTTGAGATTTTAAATACTTTAAAATCTTTAAATCCTGATGAGAGTAGCATAGAATGTAGTGCAGCTGATAGACTAGACTCTATCATAGAAACAAGGGATATGGAACTTTATGATGACCCTGCCATATATGGATATGCAGATTTTGAAGATAAAATGACTGAAGATGAATGGTTAGCATGTGACCCTGTAAAAGAATATTTGGAAAGCTTTGAGTTTTAATGCAGAGTTACCCAAATAAGCCATATAATCAATACAGCAAGAGAATTGAGCCTGTTTCCGTCTCATACTGAGAGTAATAAGGCGAAATATCTAAAAATAAATACTTTAAACATAATTATATTACTGTAACAATATATAATTTAGATTTTTCGCATGTAAAATCAGATTCAAAATGATTTATATGAAAAAATTTTAGAATAAGTCCAGATATAATATAAAAAATAATTATATGTTTTATAAAAATTTAAATAACTGCTTAAAATATTGCAATCGTTTTTAGATTTTACAATTAAAGCAATACTGTCTAATCTATTATTGCAATTTATCTTATAATAATATAAACTATTTATGAATTATTTTTAAATATTTATAGAGGGTAAAAAATGCGAAATCAACCAAACTACGCCTTATTAAGCGTATCAGACAAAACAGGTATTGTGGAATTTGCTCGTGGCTTACATGAACTTGGTGTTAAATTATTATCTACTGGCGGCACTGCAAAGGCTATTAAAGAAGCTGGTATACCAGTTATAGAAGTTTCTGAATTTACAGGCTCACCAGAAATTTTTGATGGCAGAGTTAAAACGCTTCACCCAAAAGTTCACGGCGGTATATTAAATATTAGAGATAACGAAGCTCATCAAAAAACAGCAAAAAACATGAATATTGAAAATATTGATATTGTAGCTGTAAACCTCTACCCTTTTGAAAAAGTAGCAGGAAATCCTTCATCTACATTAGAAGACATTATTGAAAATATTGATATAGGCGGCCCTGCAATGGTGAGAAGTGCGGCAAAAAACCATGCTTATGTTACAATTGTAGTTCACCCTCATGATTATGATAAAATATTACAGGAAATTAAAGAACAAGGCTCTACATGTATTGAAACAAGGCGTGTTTTAGCTGCAAAAGCTTACAGCCATACTGCATTATATGACACAGTAATTTCAAACTATTTAGGCAGAAAATTCCAGCTTAGATTTAGAGAAGAGTTTACTGTTGGCGGCAGACTTATTCAGACTATGAGATATGGCGAAAACCCACACCAAGACTCCGCATTTTATAAAGAACCATTAATGCGTGAAACTGGTGTGTGCTATGCCCAGCAGAAACATGGTAAAGAACTTTCATTTAATAACATAGTAGACTTAAACTCTGCAGAAGAATTATTAAAAGAGTTTAAACGCCCTGCATGCGTTATTATTAAACACAATAACCCTTGCGGTGTTGCTGAAGCTGATACATTAAGCGAAGCTTATGATAAAGCTCTTGCATGCGACCCAGTAAGTGCTTTTGGCGGTATTTTTGGTTTAAACAGAGAAGTTGATGAAGATGTAGCTAAAAAAATAGCTGAAATATTTGTTGAAGTCGTAGCAGCACCTTCTTTTAGTGAAAAAGCTGTAGAAATTCTTTCTAAAAAACCAAGTATCCGTATTATGGTTATGGAACAGATTGAAAACAGAAGTGTTGAATATGATGTGAAAAAAGTTACTGGCGGTTATTTACTGCAAGACAGAGATTTACATACATTTGATGATTTTCAATCACTTCCATGCCCTACTAAACGCAAACCAACTGATGAAGAAATGCTATCATTAGAATTTGCATGGAAAGTTGCAAAACATATTAAATCTAATGCTATCGTATATGTTAAAGGAAGTGCAGCAATTGGTGTAGGTGCTGGACAGATGAGCCGTATTGACTCTACAAAAATTGCACACATGAAAGCTGAACAGGCTTTTGGCAAAGATGCTGTTAAAGGTGCAGTTATGTCAAGTGATGCATTCTTCCCATTTAGAGATAACATAGATGCTGCAGCAGCTTATGGTGTAACAGCTATTGTTTCTCCTGGTGGCTCTGTAAGAGATGAAGAAGTTATTCAGGCAGCAAACGAACACAATATTGCAATGATTTTTACAGGCATACGCCATTTCAGACATTAATATAAAAAGGTGTAAATGAATGAAAATACTTATAATCGGTTCAGGCGGCAGAGAACATGCAATCGCATGGAAATTAAGTCAGGATAACAGAGTAGAAAAAATATATGCAGCTCCAGGTAACGGTGGAACTGCATACGAAAATAAATGCGAAAATGTAAATATTAAAGTTAATGATTTTGATGCATTAATTAAGTTTGTAAAAGAAAATAATATTGATTTGACAGTTGTAGGTCCAGAAGACCCATTATCAAATGGTATTGTTGATTCTTTTGAAAAAGATGGTCTTTTAATATTTGGTCCTAATAAAGCAGCTGCACAAATGGAAGCATCAAAAGCATTTGCAAAAGATGTAATGAAAAATGCTGGAATTGCAACTGCTGACTATGCTGAATTTACAAACTATGATGATGCAGCAGCCTATGTTAATAAAAAAGGTGCTCCTATTGTTGTTAAAGCAGATGGACTCGCAGCTGGTAAAGGTGTTACAGTAGCATTAACAGTAGATGAAGCACTTAATGCATTAAAAGAAATATTTTTAGATAAAATATTTGGCGAAAATAACAATATAGTTGTTATAGAAGACTTTATGGAAGGCGAAGAAGCTACATATCTTGCTTTTACAGACGGGGAGCATATTATACCTCTTTCTGTAAGCCAGGACCATAAAAGAGTATATGATGATGATAAAGGACCAAATACAGGCGGTATGGGTGCCTATGCCCCTGCTCCAATATGCGATAACAGTAAAATTGAGCGTGTAACTAATGAAATAGCTTATCCTATGATTAAAGAGCTGAAAAAGCGTGGTATTATATATAAAGGTGTAATATATGCAGGGCTTATGATTAATGGAGAAAGCATAAAAGTAGTTGAATTTAACTGCCGATTTGGTGACCCTGAATGTCAGGTTGTGCTTTCTCGTATAGAAAGCGGCTTTTTAGATGCTGTTATTGCTTCTGCAAAAGGCAGCCTTGATAGTGTAAAAGTTATCAATAAAGATATGACTGCTGCATGTGTTATTTTAATTTCCGGCGGCTATCCTAAAGATTATAAAACAGGATATGAAATATCAAGCATAGCAGATGCTGATAAATTAGAAAACATAAAAGTTTTTCATGCAGGAACAAAAGCTGATAATGGTAAAATTTTAACAAGCGGCGGCAGAGTGCTTTGTGTAACTGCTGTTAATAAAGACTTAAAATCTACTATTGATAAAGCTTATGAAGGCGTTGCTAGAATATCATTTAAAGATATGGCTTTCAGAAAAGATATTGGTAATAAAGGATTAAATAAATAGGAGAATATCATGGCAAAAGTTGGATTAATCATGGGCAGTAAATCTGATTTTGATATTGTAAAAGAAAGTATTGATACATTAAAATTTTTTGGTGTGGAATGTGATGTTATAGTTTCATCTGCTCACAGAACACCAGAACAGACAGTTGAATGGACAAAAGCTGCAAAATCAAAAGGTATATCTGTAATTATTGCCTTTGCAGGAGCTGCTGCTCACTTAGCTGGTGTGATTGCTTCAAAAACAAATCTGCCAGTTATTGCGGTGCCTGTAGCTTCTACATCATTAGGTGGGTTAGACAGCCTGCTTTCTTCAGTGCAGATGCCTGGCGGTATACCTGTTGCAACTATGGCAATAGGCAAAGCTGGTGCTAAAAATGCAGCAATTTATGCATGCCAGATTATTGCATTACACGATACAGTACTTTATGAAAAGTTAGAGCTTTACAGAAAAGAAATGACTGATAAAATAGCTAAAGATAATGAAGCTCTTAAATCATTAATTGGTTAATGTTAGTTTTAAAAGAAAATATTAATAATCTGGCGGAGATGTTTAATATCTCTGCCAGAGAAAACATACCCTTAATTTTTCCAACAGATACAATATACGGTATTGGTGCATCAATATCTAGTATCTTAGCAAATCAAAAAATATATAAAATAAAAAAAAGACCAGCAGATAGACCCTTTCCTATACTGGCAGGCAGTTTTGAGCAGGCAGAATTAATTGCTGATTTAACAAGCTTAAGCCCCACTAACTATAAATTTATGTGTGCAAAGTATAATAAATGCACTACTTTTATCATAAAGGCAAAAGACAGTCTGCCAGATATTTTTAAAAAAGATAATAAAGCAGCAGTCCGCATACCAAACAAAGAAATATTGTGCAAAGCATTACTGCAGCATGGCTTTCCTGTAACTGCAACAAGCGTAAATGAAAGTGGACAGAGTTTTTTAAACAATATTTCAGATATTATTAAGAATTTTAACAAAATAAGTTTATTTATTGAAGGTTGTACTATCCAAAATATCAGCTCATCCATATATGATATAAGTGGTGAAAACATAGTAAAAATCAGGTAATTGTGCAGTATTTGTCGGTTTTTTTATAATAAAACATTCTTTATAAATTATTCTTTTAAAATATAAAATCTATTGTTGACATATGCTTGAAAAAGGAGTATATATTCTTTAATGTGTAATATTAAGGAGATTGATTATGAAAAAAATTATCTTACTCGCAATGGCTGCACTTTTTACATTTGCTGCTATAGCTTATGCTCAAACAGTTCCAGCTGACAAAGTTCAAATTAAATTGAATGAAGCTTGGAGTGTTAAACCACAAACTCAAAAAGGTGTTATATATAACCATGAGCCACACATTAAAGCATTAAACAATAAATGCGATTCTTGCCACAGTTCACCACAAGGTGCTACAAAAATACAATTACAAGGCGACATTAAAGGTGCTAACGCTAACAATGCAGCTCACAAATTCTGCTGGTCTTGCCACGATAAAACACCAAAACCAAACAAAACTCCTGGCAAAACTTGCACTAAATGTCACACACTTCCTAAATAAGTGATATTAAATTAATTTTTAAATATAAAGCCTGCTTTTAATAAGGCACACCCAAATTTTGGACAAATTTAATTTTATATGGTTTGAGTTCTGTATTATACAGGACTCAAATCTTTTAATATATATTTTATTCTATCATTATTATAATAATTTATATATTTATCAAGTTCTATTTTAAATTCATCAACTGCAGCTTATTAATATATAAAACAATAATAAACTAATATAATAACAATACTGCTCTATTTATCCCCTGCTTTTTATAATGCAATTATTAATATTATTAGATAAATTTTAATGTATCATTAAAATATTATGCAATATGCTTTTATTTCTGTAATACTTTTATAATAAGTATAGACAAGCATAAAAATTTGTTTACATATCTATTGAAATTATGATAATATCATAACTTAATTATAAATAAACTGGAGTTTATAATGAATAACTTGATGACTTATGCTGCATTTATACTATACTTTTTAATCTTAATCTTTATGGGAATACATTTTTATTTTAAATCCCGTAAACTAGAAGACTATTTATTAGGCGGCAGAGGTATGGGAAGCTGGGTAACAGCACTTTCTGCACAGGCAAGTGATATGAGCGGCTGGCTTTTAATGGGGCTTCCTGGGGCAATTTATCTTGCTGGTATGAACCAAATATGGATAGCTGTTGGGCTTATTATAGGAACATTCTTAAACTGGATTTTTGTTGCTGCAAGGCTTAGACTTTATACTGGCGAAACAGGCTCAATGACACTATCTTCTTTCCTTGGAAAAAGATTTCAAGACCCAACTAACTCTTTAAGGCTGATATCTTCAGTTATTACATTATTATTCTTTACCGTTTATGCTGCTTCAGGTCTTGTTAGTGCTGGTAAACTATTTGAATCTATGTTTAATATAGATTATACAACAGCAGTAGTTATTGGTATGGCTGTAATGATATTTTATACTCTTTTAGGCGGCTTTTTAGCAGTATGCTGGACAGATTTATTTCAAGCACTTCTTATGGTATTTGCGATTGTAGTACTTCCTTTTATTGCATACAGCAATATTGACCCAGATACAATGACAAAAGCATTTGCAGCAAAAGACGGCACATTTAACCCTATTCCACAAGGTGCTGTTATTGCAGTTATATTATCTATTATTTCAAGTGCTGCATGGGGGCTTGGATATTTTGGTCAGCCCCATATACTTGTTAGATTTATGAGTGTAAAAAATATTAAACTTCTTCCACGCTCTATTACTATTGCTATGGTTTGGGTTATTATATCCCTTACTGGAGCAGTTGTTATTGGGCTTTTAGGAATACCTTTATATAAAGAACTTCCAAGTGGAGATGAAGAAAAAGTTCTTATTTATATGATAAGAGATTTTGTATCTCCATACTTTATTGGTGTGCTTCTAGCTGCAATTTTAGCAGCAATTATGTCTACAATTTCATCTCAGATGCTTGTATGCTCATCAACATTAACAGAAGATATTTATGCCAATGTTATTAAGCCAAAAGCAGGCAGTAAAGAGCTTTTATTTGTAAGCAGAATATTTGTACTTATAATATCAATTATTGCACTTGTTCTTTCATTTGATAAATCAAGCAATATTTTTCAACTTGTAACATTTGCATGGGGTGGCTTTGGTGCAGCATTTGGACCAGTTGTTCTTATGGCTCTTTACTCAAGAAAAACAACATGGTATTCTGCTCTTGCTGGTATGGTTGTGGGAACAATAGTTATGCTTACATGGTATTTTACAGGATTAAATAAATATATGTATGAAATAGTTCCTGGTTTTTTATCAAACATTATTATAATGTTTGTAATAAACTATTTTAAACCAAATACAAATAAAGAAATAGATAATGAATATAACAGAGTTCAGCAGTATTTAAAAGATGGATATACTCCACCAAATAAAGATGGTGAAGCAGAATGCTGCAATTAAGGAAATAATTCTTTTTAAGCTGTCTGAAAACTATCAGACAGCTTTTTATTATATTTAATAAAAAATAAAATATAATAAATATTTTATTTATTTTCTTCTATATATTTTCTTGTAACATCAATAATTTTATCTTTATATAATACAATATCTTGTATAACTGTTCTTTCAATATCCTTTATAAATTGCTCCATGAACATAAAATCAGGATTATCATTTGCATCAACTGGTATATATATTTTACTATTCTTAAAAGTAATTTCAAAATCTCTAACCAATACACTTTTATATATATCTGAGTATTTATTAAAAAACGATATAAAATATAAAGCTAATGACTCATTAAACTGATTAAATATTGCATATATTGTTTTTGTAAATTGACCTGCATAAAAATCATTAGCCATATAAAAAAATTGCATTCCCATCATACCAACAGCTATACTGTTACCTAAAATTTTATAATCATCATTTAAATACTCTACATAACCAAGTATACCATTATTATTTATTGTCCTTGTAAAATATGGATATTTAGCATTATGAGAAAAATTAAAATGGTCTTTATTTAGTTGAGGATTATTTTGGACTTTAAATAAATCACCAATTTTAA
>CAJUJZ010000055.1 GCA_910586745.1 uncultured Mucispirillum sp.
AAAATTTTTATATCTTTTTAGGACATAACGGACACTAATATTTTTATATAACATATTATAGCAGATAAATTAAATTATTTTTTAGGAGCAATAATATGGCAAATGTAAAAAAATTAATTGAACGAATACGCATAAAAATTAATGATACAGCATCTTTTGAGTTTCAAGATAATGAACTTTTATCATATATCCATGAAGGCTTATCTGTGCTTGAAATACTTCTGCTGTCTAATAAAGTTCAGTTTAATATAACATATCTTTCTTCTGCTGCATCAGTATGTCCAGTGCCTGAAGATATGCTTGAAATATATAAAATAATATATAATAAAAATGAAATACTATTAAAGGATATAACTGATGAAACTTATGGCTACTATATTTTAAATAATAATATAGTGCTGCCATGTACTAATGCGGAAATATATTATATTAAAGAATTTGAAAGATATAATATTGATGATGATATAAATCTTCCGCATATTTATATAGAATATCTTTATAATAATGCAGTTATAAAAGCTCTTTCAAGATTAGAATTTAATATGGAAACTGAAAAAACTGAACTTATGCAGCTTTCTTCTTTAATCATAAAAACTGCACTTAATAACAACAGCGTATATCAAATGAAAAGATATAATGGGTATACATTATGACAAAATCATCACGACATTCAAAAAACAGTGTAATCAAACTTTATAAGCCAATAGGTGGTATGTGCAACACCATAAGCGGTGAATATATAAAAGATAATCAGGCGTGCAGTATAAGTGGCGTTATATATAATGAAGATACAAATACTTTTCAAGGTTCACCAGTATATAAAGCATTGCCTTCTTTTGCAGGCAGAAAGTTTGCAAGACTTTTTAATGTAGAATATAATGGCAAAAATGCTGTTTTTGGTACATATTCTGGCGGCATAACAAATATTACTGAAAATAAAAATTATCATATAGAAACAGATATTACACCAACTGATATAATATATAATCAAGATGGACTTTATATATCATCTTCATCAAATGTATATCATTTAAATATCAATGAAGAATTGACTAAAATAGCATTTTCCTTTGCACCATTTATGTGGCAGAGAATATCTGCACGACAGAGTGCAAGCTCTTATACAAATGCAGTTACATATTATAAAAATATATTTTAGTGATAACCGTGGAACTGGTTATATAACTCCAGACAGTGAAATTGTTAAAATACTGCATTATGAAATAAAAGTATTTGAATTTTTCCCATGCAGTAATACTCTTTTTGCCTGTTATGCAAATGAAATTTACACAATATCAGAAGATGAATTAATATATTTTCTTAATTTTTCACATCTTGGATTAAGAGTAAAGGTATGTGCTTCTACTGATTACAGTCTACTAATTTTAAATTATGATAAAGCTTATGAAATATATGAAGTAAATACTCTGACTAAAGCAATAACAAAATATAATGTTAATATTTCAAAAGGTCTTGGAACTTATGGCATAAAATATTTAAGAGTTATAAATAATAAATTTTATTTATTAGTAAATGAAACTGATGAATCATATTCAGATAATACAGCTTCTCTTTACAGGCTGACTTTTAACGGCTCAGAATATAATGCTGCAGAAACATTATTTGAGAATTATAAAATAAAAAATTTTTTACTGGATGTTTTATATATTAACTCTAAACTTATATGCTATTTTGGTTCTCAGTATGATAATCCAGCCCTTAATGAAACTATTGAGCTTTATGAATATACTAATAAAAGATTAGTATATCTCAGCTACTCAAATAGTCCTGCAAATACTGCCACCACACAAAATCTTTCTGTAAAAGGCAGCAGGCTGTACTGTGCAAATAACTATGGAATGTATTATGTTGATATTCTTCCAACAAAAGAGAATATACCATGTCTTTTAGTGCAGAATGGCAGGCTAATTGTGCCACAAAATTCTAGTTTATATTTCAGTGGTGCAGGTGATTTTTACAACTGGTCATGGAGCACCGATAGTGACGCACAATTTATAGAAATTGGTTATAAAGACGGTGGCAGAATAATATATGCTGCTCTTGTGCTGGACAGCATTATTGTTTTTAAAGATAACGGCAGCATATACAGGCTTGCAGGCAGTTACCCATACTGGACTGTATCAAAACTTGGAGAAATAGATAAGCTGACCACTAAAGCTATTACTTTCGGTTCTGAAATAATTTTTGGAGCATCTTCTGGTATCAAAAAAATAGGTGTTACAGAATATTATGGTGACTTTTTCTTATCTGATTACCAGCAGTATGTCCATGATAAAAATATATCAGATGTAAACATGTGTTCGGAGCGTAATACAATTATTTTTATTAATAATGAATATATTTTTGAATACAGCAGCATTTTAAAAGGGTTTACTATTTATAAACATAATCAAACTGATAAAATAAATCAAATTATAGAAATATATGAAGGAAACAGCACATATTCAAGCTATGGTCTAAATTCAGACGGCAAACTTTATAAAGCAGATAAAACAGCACTTAACAGTATTAATGTAAAATATAAAGAAATAAAAAACAACCAATATATTTTAATTAAAGCAGTTACTGTTTTTACCCCAGAATTACAAAATGATAAAACATTTACATTAAAGATAAATGAATATAATAATACATTCACTTTAAAAGCAGGTAAAACACGGCATAAATATTTTATTTTAAAAAGATTAAATGATTTACAGCTTGAATTATCCCATAATGGTGATTTTTTTATAGATAATATTTTTATAGAATACTCCACTATTGGAGAATAAATAAACGGAGGAAAATTATGAGTTTTTGGGAAGGGTTTAATAAACTCCTTTTTGGAGAAAATAAATCAAGTAATAAACAACAAGAGCAGTATGATAAAGTAGCAAATTATGACAACAGAATGGAAAATTTTAAAAATTTAAGCGGTTCTGCTGTAAATGAAATGGCAAACCGTGGAATAATTAATTCTTCTGTTACTGCCAAAGCATTAAGCTCTGCTGCAACTGTTGCTGAAAATAACTATTGGAATGACCAAATAAAATTATTAGGCTACAGCTTCGGCACAGATAAAAAAGGTCTTGCTGATGATTTATCAGCCACCTTTACAAAAAGCTTTGTAAAAAGCATATTTTAAAATAATAAATAAAAATTGTCCGCTTTGCTTTACACTGACAGAGCGGACAGCAACATAATTAATGGCAGATATATTATGATAAAAGATACCTGCTAATAACTATTGTATTTCTTCATATTTTTATTAAATGTCCGACCCTTTTGAGGTGCATCTAATTTTACAAAAGGGGCTTTTAATTATTGATATTAGTCTGCTTTTTCTTTTTTAGGTCTTCCGCGTCTGGATGCTGGTTTATCAGCAGCTTTTGGTCTGCCCCTTTTTTTAGCAGACTGTTCTTGGCTTTCATTTACTGCCACATCTTTTACACTTTTATTTTCATCTTCTAATAAAGTGCTGTTATCTGTTTGATTATTTGTGTCGGTTTCTTCAACATGTGGTGCAGCAGAAGTTTCTTTTACATTATTATCAGCCTTTGCATCTTCTTTTGCAGGCGGTAAAGCAGCCCTTTTATTTCTAATGCGTGTCCTTATAAGAAGATATGCAAGCAGTGCATTAAGAAGAAGTGATACAAGTGCTACAACTATTGCAATATTGCGATACTGGTTGTTTGTGCTGATAGTATCTTTTAAATCAACCAGTTCTGCTTCTACTGATGCAGCTTTTGCAGCTGTCTGCTGCTTTTCATCTTCTAAAAGTTTTAATTTATTTCCAAGCTCAGTTAATTCAACATCTTTTGCGTTTACAGTGCTTACAAGTTCATCTATCTCTTTTTGAAGGTTTAATATTTGTTCTGCAGCTGCCTGCTGTCCAGTTGACGCACTTATTTCATTATCAAGAGATACTGATGATGCAGTATCTGCATTTTGTGATACACTATCACTGGAAGAATTATCTGCCTGTTTAATACCAAGAGCATCACAGCCAGAAAATACTAATAAAGTAAGCATTAAGGAAATTACATATTTTTTCATACCATACTCCATCAATTTTATATATATACATTATTTACTATATTATTTATGTTTGCAACAGTTTTTTTATGACTTGATAAATATTTATTTATAAATTATATTATCTTTATAATAATTATTTATTAAGTAAATCATATTACTGCCGATATCCAGTATATATGTATGTAGTCAAGCTGTGTGCATAAAACATACTGCTTACTATGCAGGTGAGGAATATTTATGGATAAAGTTGATATTTTAATGGCTATACTTGGCGTTGCAGCATATATGGCTATTATGGTAGATTTGCGTAACTATGAAAGAAAAATGGCTGCTTTTGAAGCTGTGCAGGAAAGGCGAAGAAAATATGCAGAACTGCAGGCTGAAAGACGCAAGGCTGAATTAGCAATGGAAAAATCTATTGAACAGGCAGTAAAAAGCAAGGAAAAAGCTCAGCTTGGCACTAATATATTAGAAAGAGTAGGTAAAGTATAATGGTGGTATTATGGATATAAATGATTTTAATAACTTAAGCGATATAGGAAAACTTGACTATGTGCTTGACTGCCTTTATAAAGCACATGGACTTTTTAAAATAATATATGAAAGCGGCTGCGGATTTGAACAACAGGTGCTTGATGAATTAGAACATTTAGGCGATGAATTTTCTCGCATTGGGTTTATGGCAGAAAGCCATGACTATACATGTGTATATGAAGATTTAAATAAAAATTTAACAAGACTTTCATCAATTGCAGCAGTAATAGATGAATATGTATATAAACATCGTAAAATCAATTAATTTTACTTATATACAAATTACTGCTTGATTTTTTTATTATTCTTTTATACATATATACTTCTAAAATGATTAAATAATAATGTAATGGAAAGGTGTCCGAGTCTGGTTTAAGGGGCACGCCTGGAAAGCGTGTGTGGGGCAACTCACCGAGGGTTCGAATCCCTCTCTTTCCGTAAATAAAACAAGCAGCCTTTGTGGCTGTTTTTTATTTATGAATAATGAAAGGATTTGAAGGTCTTTTTCTACGACTGAGTAAGAAGTAAAAGCAGACATGATGTCTGCGACAGAAAAAAGCCTGGCCTAGAAAAGTAAATTAGGACAATTTACTTTAAAATATGTAATGTTATAATACTTATAATACTTCTATATCAAATACCCACCATCAAACAATGTTTTTACAATAATATATTGATGATTACTTGTTTCTGGAAAGCCATAATTTTCTATATGATATTGCCAAAAGGCTTTTGCATCAGTTATTAAGTTTGGAATTGAATTATTTTGTAATGTTTCAAGCATAGTTATACCATAATATGTATTTTTATAATCTAATTGCTTTGGAGTAATACGCATATCTTTTATCTTTCCAGAAAAACATAACCCTAAGAATGTAGTTTTAGGGCATGACTTTGTTATATAACTTTCTTTATCTGTATACTGACTAACTGCTTTTTCCCATTCATCTATGATAATCTTATCAGTAAGTGTAACATTTTTTGATATATTAATAAGATTATTTACAGCTTTTAATGCAGCTTTTTGGTATATTAAATCAACACTGCTCATCTCCCACCTCTCAATAATTTTATTAGCAAGAGAAAATTTTCCCCTACACTGCTACTTTAAAAGAATCAATAATATTTATAATTTCATCTATTTCATTATCATTGAAAAGTTTCATTATACCACCATAATTTGAAAATGGTGCTTTGAAAAGTATACCTTTATCTTTAATAAACCCATTACGGCGGATATTTTCTATTAACTGTTTTATAAATTCTATTTGATGATGGTTATAATTATTTTCATTAATATATTTTGAAAATCTTTCAAGGACTACATCATTATCAAGCCCTGTTACACTCAATATAAATTCTGTTACTGGCATTTGACCTGCCACCTGTCTGTATTGGTCTTCTGTGCCTAAATCCTGCCATAAAATCCGTTCTAAATCTCTAATATCTGCTTTTGATAATTTTTTATTAGTATATAGTTTATTAATAACACCACTTGTGCAGCGTTTTTTTAATTCCTGCTCTACTTGCTTTTTATAATTTTCTAAATATCTGGTATTAATAACAGGTTCATTTTCTGCAGCTTCTGTTACAAGTACTTTATCTTCAAAATTAGTAATATATATTTCTTTAGTAGTGCCATCAATATATATTACAAGTGGCCTTACTATCTGCCTGATGTTTTCAAGCTCTTTTATGCTTGTATGCTGAGTAATTTTTTCATTTACTATTTCTTCTAATAAATCTTTATGTTTATTTACTACTGGCAGTTTACTTTCAAGCAGTTTATCAGCTATAATATTAAGCTGATTTATATATCGCATACTATTCTGCTGCCTTAAATTTGCAATCATAATATTGTATATCAACTCATCAAACTTTAATGATTTAATATTATCCTGCATCATAGGTATACATGGTGCAAGTTTTTCTGATAATGCTGTAACTTTGCTTGAAGTTAAATCATTTAATGCATTATCTTTTGAATATTCTTTTATAAGCTTTATATTCTGTCTTACGCTTATATCATTTTCTGGCAGAGTTTTTATAGTATTATGCACATTATTTTTATATATATTATATATTTCTTCATGTTCTTTTCTATTTTGTATAAAAAGGCATAAATCAAGCTTTTGTTCAAAAAGTTTTGCCATAATGCTTTTTGGGCTGCTGTCATTATCCCGTCTGTTTTCTTCTTCCCCAAAATATTCAAAGTTATTGCATAAATCAAATATAAGAAAATGGGTTTTCTTTTCTCCATTAACAGGGTTTTGCCAAAGCCTTGTGCCCCTGCCTATCATTTGTATAAATTTAGAATAAGATTTTACTGGCTTAAAAAATACAAGATTTAAGCAGTCTGGAATATCCACACCAGTATCAAGCATATCTACAGATATGGCAATACGGGCTTTATGCTGCCCTGTTGCAAACTGGTGCACAAGTGAAGAATGATATTCCACATGGTTATCAATCAGCAGGCAGTAATCAAGCAGATTAGGAAAAGTTTTTCTAAATATTTCTAGTATAAGCACTGCATGTTTATGGTTTCTTGCAAATATTATAGTTTTGCCAAGGGAGTTGCCTTCATTAATATAAAGCCCTTGTTTTAGCAGTATTTGCAGTGCTTTTTTTATAGTATCTTTATTGAAAATAGTTCTATTTATATGGCTTTCTTCAATACTTTCTGGCACATTTCCATCATCATCTGCAAAAAGTTCTTCATATTCTTCTTTTTCTTCACTGCTTAACTCTTTATAATGTATGCCTCTGTTTAGAATATCAAGCTTATAATTTGCCACTTGATAATTTACCAGATAGCCGTCTTTTACAGCCTGCTCCAGCTCATAACCATAGGTTGGGGTTTTATTTTCAAGGTCAAATATTTCATAAGTATTTCTGCCCACTTCATTTTTTGGAGTAGCTGTAAGCCCTACCAGCATACTATCAAAATATTTAAAAATATCCTGATATTTATTATATATACTTCTGTGTGCCTCATCTAATATTATAAGGTCAAAATGGCCTACAGAGTATGGGTTCTTTGATGAGTCATTAAGAAGATTACGCATAGTCTGGTATGTGGAAAATATAAATGGCATACTGTAATCAATTTTAGCAGAATTTTCTTCATCTGATATGTTGCATAAGTTAATTTTTAAGTAATCCTGCATATTTACTGCTGCATTATATGCCTGTTTTACAAGTGATACTCTGTCTGCTAAAAATAATATATTTTTCACCCAGCCATAGCGGCTTAATACATCTACAAGTGAAAGCACAGTTCTTGTTTTGCCACATCCTGTAGCCATTACAAGCAGTGCTTTTCTTCTGTTTTCTTGAAAAGCAGAGCATATACTTTTTACTGCCTGTATTTGATAATACCTGTCTGCAATTTCCGGACGGGTTTCCACA
The DNA here is from genome assembly GCA_910586745.1 of uncultured Mucispirillum sp. Classification (GTDB taxonomy): domain Bacteria; phylum Chrysiogenota; class Deferribacteres; order Deferribacterales; family Mucispirillaceae; genus Mucispirillum. The sequence continues at coordinate 7,984 of CAJUJZ010000055.1, forward strand.
TTGCTTATATCTTTTCTATTTTCTAAAATATTAGCTGTTTTTAATAAATCTTCTTCAGAATAAAAGCCGTATATTTCTCTTGGCTGATAATATCCTTCCTGCCATATAGTAAAATTAAAGCCATTACTTAAAAATATAACTGGTTTTATGCCAAACTTTTTTTCCAGTGCTATACTATATTCTCTTGCCTGCTCAGAGCCTGCTTCGTGATATCTATCTTCCCGCTTTGCTTCTATTATGGCAATAGGTCTGCCCTCTTTATCAAGCAGTGTATAATCTATTTCTCCTCTACCAGTCTTTGAATATTTAAAATTTTCTACCACATATTCATTTATCCAATTTTCTCCCTCTTTCCAGCCTGCCTCTCTCAGCATTGTATCGATATAAACTTTTCTTGTTTCTTTTTCTAATAAGTTAAGAGATTTTGGTGTAAATGTTTCTTTTTTAGAAAGCCTTGTTTTAGTATGGTCTGCCTGCTCTGCTTCTGGCACTTTTGCAAGTAGTGTATCTTCATTTATGCATTCTTTTTGCAGCGGCTGTAAATTTTTTATAATATCAATGTCAAACTTATTATTAAAATATTTGCTTTCTTTAGAATAGCAGTAATATATAAAATCACAGACTATAAAAAGATTTTCCAATGCAACTTCTGCTTCTTTTAAGGTGGTTTTGGTGTTAAAACTGTGTGCAGAGCGGTTGCCTAGTATTCGCAGAAAATCAATATGTTTATATATATCTTTTCCCACAATATCACGAAAATTTTTTCTACTAATAAGGCAGGAAAGAGGGTCTTTTTCTATATTTATATTTTCAGATTTAATATTTAATGCACTATCGTATGTATATATCCACTTTACAGCATATTCTAAAGCCTTTCTAGTAAGCATAATGGTAGTATCAGGGTCCTGTGGCTGAAAGTTGTAAGAGCTTTCTGCTATTTTTGCCACATGATATAAACCTTCAAACTGTTTTTCTTCTGCTAAAAAGTAAAAGTTTGATGCCATTATCTGCCATATCTCCCTTTAAAATCTGCTACTATATTTTTACATACCTTATCTACATCATCATGAAAAAGAGTGCTTTCTGTAATATTAAGCATTTTTAATTCTTCTAACAAGTGTTTTTTACTTTCCGCAGGTATAATATATCGTGCAATAATGTTTTTGTAGTCTTTTGGGATAGGAGAAATAAACTGATGATTGTTGATAATTTTATTAATTTTATCATACTCATAGTCATTCAAAAATAATATAAAATGACCTTGTTGTAAATAAAGTCTTTCAAATAGTCTAGGTGGATATATAAAATATAGACCATTTATCATTTTCAAGATAGCATCTTCACCATAATTATTTGTTATATATTTATCAATATCAGTTGTGATGTGTTTGTTTCTACTTAGTATTTCCATAAAAAAAACTTCAAGAGTAATTTTATTTGCAGACAAAAAATCAGACCTGCCCATATATTTTGCAATATCATGATAAAAAATATTATCAAAATATGTTTCATATTGATTTCCTATTATAAATACTTCGCCATCTTCATCATTGTTCTTTGGATTATTTTTATCTTCGCAGGCAAAATATAAAGCAACTAATGGGTTTGCTGTAATATCTAAAAGTCTTGTAGGTATACCATAGTGCTGTAGTTTTACAAGTAAATCAAGTGGATTATCAGTTTCAGAAAAAAGAACAGGATACTCATTTTTTGCTTTATTTATTAATGCTTCTTCTAAAGCACATACATTAAAATGTATTTCATTACTTACCCTTTCAATTGATGGAACTAGTTTATAAGTTTTGTTACTGTGTCCCCTATAAAACAAATCAATAGTATATTTATTTTTTTTTAAAATTCTATATTTTACAAACTCTTTTACTTTATTTAGTTTTTCCATAAATTCAGCAATGGTATTTATTTCTTCATTTGTTTCTTCGCTCATATTCTACCCAAAATATTCCTGCATTAAAGCATTGTATAATGTTTCTAACTGATTAAGGCTTGATTTTATATTTTCTTTATTTTTTTCCACCTGCTCCACAAACTCTGCAAACTGGTTTTGTAAATCAAGTGGGGGAACTTGAATGTCAATATTTTTTAAATATGAAACAGAAGAAATATTTTTTATACCACTTCCATTTAAAACTAAATTCTCTACTGCAAGTCCAAAATAGATTTTAAAAATCTTATCTATTACTACTCCATTAAGTGTCATTTTCATTAATGCTTGATTTATTATGCCTTGATGAGCATTTTCTGGTAGAGTATAAATTTTACCAACAGTTCCAGAACAACTCATTATTATATCACCAGTTTTACATTCAAATCGCTTTAAACTTAAAAACTTTTCTTCACTAATATAATATGACCCTATATTACTATCCTGTTTTATTGCATTTTTTTGTTCATATACTTTATAAACACCAGCATTATATGGAACAAAATATTCTTTTTTCAGTGCACTGCCAAAAGGTCCTCTTACAATTGATGAACACACTTCCCCTAATTTTTTCTTTTCCCAGCCTTTTGGGTTTAATACAGGGTCGCCAAACATTTCAATAAATTTAGATTTTACTAAAATATCCAGTTTCTCAAGCTGTTCTTTTCGCATGCTGATAAGTGATGTAACCTTATCTAATACCGCTACTATTTCTTTTTGTGTTTGGATATCATGAATATTGATTTTCATATCCCTAATATCTGCCAATGAAATAGATGGATAAGCTTCATCTTTTATTAATTTATTAGGCTTATGATACATAAAATAATATTTCATATAAGAGCTGTCATTATTATAAATATTTATACAAGCTAAATGATTTACTATATAACATTCCCGTGATAAAATATGAACATATCCTTTAGAAGTAGACTTACCACTTTTTGCAAAAACTATTGTATCTTTTGGATATAATCTTAAACCATATCTTTTTGCTGTATCATCATTGATTAAGTCGCAAACATCATATTCAGAATATCCTTCTATTAATTTAGCTAAATTACCCGCTCTAATAAAAGGATTACCAACATCACTGAAATCGCTTTCTTTTTGTGGAGCACCTTGTCCAGCAGATATATTTGCTATATTACCTAATATATATATTTTTTTCATATCATTCTCTCTAAGTCTGATAATCCGCTGGATATTTCTTTTTCCATTTTCTGCAAATCTTTTAAAATATCCTTTACTGGTGGATATTCTACTGGCGTATATTCCACTTCTTTATATTTATTTATAGATAAATCATAGCCGTTATCCACTATTTCCTGCCTTGGCACAAAAAAGCTTTTGGCTGTCCGCTTATTATCTCTATCCAGTTCTTTATTATGAAATCTGTTAATAATATCTGCTATATCGCTTTTTTCTATCTTTTCCCTTTTATCATCTAGTGAGTAGCCGTCATTTTCCATATTATAAAACCATACATTATCTGTATCCTGATGGTTTGTTTTAGTAAATATTAATATACCAGTGGAAACTCCAGAATATGGCTTAAATACACCAGACGGCATTGAGATGACAGCTTCTAATTTCTGGTTATCTACAAGCTCTTTTCTAATAGATTTATGGGCGTTTGATGAGCCAAATAATACTCCATCTGGCACAATAGAAGCACACCTGCCACCTAATTTTAATGATTTTATAAATAATGCTATAAAAAGCAGTTCTGTTTTTTTAGTTTCTACTAGTGCCAGCAAGTCTGGTGAAGTGATAGATGTATCAATAGAGCCGGTAAATGGCGGGTTGGCAAGGATTAATGAATATTTATCCCTGTCTGTATTCTGCTTAGATATACTGTCCTTATATAATACATTAGGGTTATCTATACCGTGAGCCACTAAGTTCATTGCAGCTATTCGTAACATGGTGCTGTCCATATCATAGCCTGTAAATGTGTTATTATTAAATTTATCACGGTTTACTTCATTATGATATATATCACTTTCATAATGTTTCTTTAAATAGTCCCCTGCTGATACCAAAAAGCCTGCTGTGCCGCATGATGGGTCGCATATTGTGTCGCTTAACTCTGGTTTCATAAGCTCTACCATCATATCTATAATATGCCTTGGTGTTCTAAACTGGCCGTTTGTGCCAGAAGTGGATATTTTAGAAAGTATATACTCGTATACATCGCCTTTTATATCTTTATCCGTTGCCTGAATATCTGCAATAAGATTATACATTTCCTGGCATTTTATAAGTATAGAGTTTAATTTTAATGCTGTATCTATTTTAAATACTGCATCTTTCATATATTTAGCATAGTTGTTATCACTTTCTTTATACATATTTTTTATAAATGGAAATATACCATATACCATAAGATTATACTGGGTTTCTGCATTCTGCTGAATAAGACTGCTCCATTTATAATCTTTTCTGGAAAAAGTAACCTTTTTGCCGTCTATCTCTTTTTCATCTTCACCAGTAAATTTACTTTCATAAGCATAATTAAACCGCCTGGACATACTCAGCTGCATATCATCTGTTTCGCCTATATCATGTATAAACATAAGATATGTAAGCTGCTCCACAACTGTAAGCGGATTAGTAATTCCACCAGACCAAAAAGCATTCCATATATCATCTATTTTATTCTTTAATTCACCAGTAATCATATCAGCTCCAAAAATATAAAATGTGATAGTATAACATAATCTACCACTACGACACTCACTGTCGCACATTATTTATTTACGATATATTATATCACTTTTTTTGAAAGAGTTCAAGGTCATCATCTGATACTAATAATTCAATATGTTGAGAGTGTTCTTTTTTCTCTAATATATTTTTTTCAATTAGCAAGTTTAATATATCATTAGAGCCATTAAATTGCTCTTGTGATAGTCGTATAGATTTATAATTATGGTTAAAAAGTTTTTTTATTCTGTTATATAAATTATTATCCAGCAGATGAGATAAACTATATAACAACAAACTATCTGTTTTAATAATAACATCTATATTATTTTTAAATACCGCTATTTTAATAGTTTTATCTAATTCACTTGTAAAAATTTTCTTTAATAATGCTGTATTATTAATTTTTATATCTCTGTAACCAGCATAAGAATTATTAGCAAAATAGTAATGCACTATTATAAATAAAGTATCTATATCTATACTATTTACATTAATAATATGTTCTAACTGCTCTTTACTTATAATATATGAATTTATATTTTCAATATATAATTGAATATTATTCAATATAAAATAGTGAAAAGCACCCCTATATTTATTATAGCATATATCAAAGTTTTCTTTTGTTGGGGCAAAGATTTTATTTTGTAATAGTGCTTTCATATTATTTATATTAATTAAAATATCAGTTGGTATGCTCTTGCACTGCTTAAAAGTCTGTATAGTATTTAAAAATTTTTCTGTTTCCACTTCATCTTTTATAATAAGAGTAAATAAAATTTTATTTGAATTAACATCT
>CAJUJZ010000056.1 GCA_910586745.1 uncultured Mucispirillum sp.
AAAAAGAAATTTATTTAGTGGCTTAGTTCAAAATTTTTGGGTAAGTTCAGTATCTAAAATATAAAAACTGCAACAGCTTTAAAAATAGTATTTATAATTATTGAAATTTATACATATAGATTCTTCGCTATGCTCAGAATGACAATATGTGTGAATTAGTATAGTAACTTGTGTATTTAGATTTATACAAACATATAAGTTTATTATATAATAGAGCTGTATCGTTATGTCATACTGAGCCAAAGGCGAAGTATTTAAAAAATAGAGACTTTAAATATATTATACACTACTACAATATATATAATATTTTAGATTTTTCGCCTATAAAATCAGGCTCAAAATGACTGCAATTTAGACGCTAGGTCTTACTGAACCTACTTACATATCATGTTAAGCCTGAAAGGTAAAGTATCTAGTATTATAAATTGTGTGGCTTATGATATAAGCCACACTTGATATATAAATAAACTTTTACTGCACTGTTGATGCTGGATATTGAACATTGCCACTACTCTGTATCCTATGGCATGTATTACAATCTGTTGTTTTAGGTGCTGCTGTTGGCTCTGCAATTTTAATGTGGCATGAGTTCCAGCAAAACTCGTGAGCTGGGTTAGTTGCAAGAGTTGCACCTTGAATTGTTTTATTACCTTTTGTCAAATTATCCTGCATAAATATTGCACTAGGAGTCTCATAATTATGAAAATCAAAGTTAGGATGACATACCATACAATTTCTAATAGGAACAAAATGTTTACCATCTTTACCCATAAAATTTATACCAGCAAGTACATGACGGTGAGTTTCATGTGGGAAAGAAACGCCTGACATAGTTACCACAGGTATAGTATCTTGTCTTACAAGTTCATTAGGTTTAGGAATATATGCCCCATTTTCAGGTAATCTGCCAGCCTGTATTGTTGGGTCATACATTTTTGTTTTGTCATCACTATAAACTATAGAATATTTCCATCTGTATAACAAATTAAAATTTCTATTCCCATAATCTTCAAAATCATATTTTAATGCAGTGGCATTATCTTTAATGCTATTATATTCAGTTTGGTCTACATTAGTAATACTTGCATTTAGACGACCGCCAGTAGCAGGACTACCGCCATTAAAAATACTGCTGTTATCTAACACATAGTGCCCTGCTGAATAGCCAGGGTTATCTGCATTTCCACCATATAAATCATCATTAGAGTCTTGTTCTGCGCAAGCAGTGATTAAAAGCAGCATAGCAGCAATCATTATTAAATATACATATTTTTTCATTTTTCTACTCCTTTATAATTGTTTTAATACATATCAGCATCATTTTGTGGATGCGGCATACCTGATTTAGTTGTTACAGGTCTTGTTTTATGACACACTATACAGTTTTGGGCTGGTGTGCTTTTCCAGTTAGATGTTGGCAGCTGACAGCTTGTTTTGCAGTGAAAACCAGAAGCTGCCGGGTCCCCAAAACCAGACCTTGTGTGGCTTAAAGGAAAGGAATTCTCATGACAAGAATCGCAGTAATCCTGCCTGTGACATGTCTGACAGTAGGTCTTATTCCATCTTGCCTCTATGCCGTGAGTTCTGTTTACAAATGAGGATGTATGACTGCGAGGCGGAGTATCTTCATGGCAGGAAATACATTCCACCCTTTCTTCATGGCAGGTAAAACATTCTTTATCGTTAGCTTTTGCAGCCTGACCGTGTTTTTTCTCCCAGTCAACGGTATGATATGTTGGTTTTGTGCTGTCAACTGCATAGACAACTGTTACTGCTAATATAAGTGCAGCTGTTATAAATATTTTTTTCATATTACTGCTCCCCTACCATATAAAATTGACCCACATTTCTAATGTGTGGCTGTCTGGCTGTAAATCTGCATTTTTAAAAAGATCTGCATATTCAAATACATAGTCCAGCTGTAATGCACACCAGTCTACTGGTTTATATACAGCACCAATATAAGCCAGTGTTGTGTTTTCGCTGTTTTTACGCTGGTTTATCTCATCCCACACTCCACGCATACCGTTCATTTTAACAGGGCTGTTTCTATACTGGAAATTCTGCACATTGACACCTATCCAGCCTTCTAAATTATCAAGAAAAACTTGTGTCATTCTAAAACCGCCCACAACTTTTTCATTGCCGTTTTGATGTTTTATCTCTGGAACATTGTAATAATCTACTATTAAGCTTAGATAGTTATTTCTATGAATTAAACCTACTAAATCAAGATTGGCAAATACTCTGTGGTAATCTCTGTCTCCATAAGATGTGCTGAAATTAAACCTGCCCTCATAGCCTATGCCTAAAAGAAGTTTGTCTACTATACCTTGCGATATTTTAAAACCACCCATAACATATTCGCTGGAGCTTAAAATACCTTCATATAAAGAAACATATGTGTTTATAGGATTTGGATTATGTGTAGCCTGACCATTTATATATGCTGAAATGCCTGTTTTGCTTGCATGTATGTCTGCATCAAAACCAATTTCATATACAAAAGCTTCGCCGATTAAGTCTCCTTCTGCATAGAAGGATGCTGATATTGGAGTAAAATTTAATGACTGGTCTAGTCGTGCTCTGGCAACATGGGTTTCAGGATTCCCCCCCCCATTCATGCTCATAAAATAGCTGTATGCTAATTTTATGCTTGTTCCAGAGCTTTCAACTGGTATTTCAATATTTGTGCCTACTACCTGAGTTTCTAAATCACTGTAATAGCTGACAGGAAGACCATAATAAACGCCTATATTAAAATAGTCTGATGGTGTTATTTTAATATTAGTCCCGTCTATTTTATAGCCGTCTATTTGCTGTAAATATATCCTGCCCAAAGAAACATCTGTAATAGGAATAACATTTTTAAGCTCTATGTTACCTTGATATATCCTGAAATCACCATCTAATGATTTTACACTTCTGGTATATTCATTATAAGAGCGTGACGCATACAAGCCGTCATAAAACCTGTGGTATGCTCTGTCACCTATCGGGGGTGAATCATCATAGGCTCCACGCATATTAAGATTAAGCACAAACTCACCTTCCCCTGCCTGAACGCCGCTTAATCTAAGGCGGGCATATTGATAAATTGGAAAGTCTGTTTCATCACTAAACCTTAATTTAGCACGGGTAGTTAAGCCTATTTTCAGCAAGCCGGTATCGCCAAATGATATGCCATTCATAGAAGACTTTATGCCATTTGATGTGATATGCCTGTTCCAGCTGTCGGGCGTGATAAACTCATCACCTTTATATGCATAACTCTTTGTTACTGAAAGCAGCATAAAGGCTGATAACAAGGCAGTAATGCATACCGTGGAAATAAACCTCATATAAAACCTCCTTATATATTTTAACCTTGTTAATCCATATTAAATAAAATATAAATCAACAAAGGTATAAATCATATTCTGTATATGAAAATAATATTTATTAATATAGGAGTTATTTATTATTATCAGCTTTTTAAACAAATGATATTAGCTGATTTTTATACATAAGGCATTCAACATAAAGATTAGGAAAGGATAAAACTACCACTGTATAATACATGTATCATACAACAGTAATAAGAATGCTGCCCTTCAAAATGTCTTCATTAAAACATTATACATTATTTCTACATATTTGCAACTAAAAAATATCTTTTTAGTCTGATTTATTAATTCTTTAATTTTAAAGTAAAAAAAGTAAAATGTGGTGCTGCTTATATATTTTTACTTGCTATTAATTATAAAAAGTATATATTGCATAAAATATTTTTTATAAGGCAGCAAAAAATATGTTTACTAATATTGAATCAGCTATATATGCTGTATTTTTAGCAGCTATTGCAATTATTGCAGTTATGAACCCTTTTGGCAATCTGCCTCAGTTTATTTCTATGACTGACGGTATGCCAATAAAAATAAGGCAGCACCTTTTTAGAAATATTATTATTACAGCTTTTGTTATAGTTATGATATTCCTTTTTGCAGGCCCTGTTGTAATGGATTATATGTTTAGAGTATCACTTAATGAATTAAGAATTGCTGGCGGACTGATACTTGTTGTTATGGGTATAAAAAACCTGCTTTTTCCTGGCACTGTAAAAGATTTCTCACATTATCAGGATATGAGCGAAGAAGAATTAATCAGACGCTCTATTATCCCTATGGCTTTTCCAATGCTTATAGGGCCGGGAACACTTTCTACATTAGTAGTTATGGCAGCAGAAGGCGGTATGAAAAATACTGTTGCAGGAATATTTGCAGCATTCTTATTTATGTCTGTGCTTTTCTACTTTACTTCATTTTTAGAAAGAGTGCTTGGCAAACTGGTCCTTTTTGTAACAGCGCGGATTATGCAGGTGTTTATTGTGGCAATGGGTATAAAAATGATGCTTATAGGACTGGGTATAAGCCCTGCCCATTAATTACACCTAAGCCCTTTAGGACATTTGCCAATATTTCTTTCATCTGGCACAACTATTAAAGGCTCAGGCTCTTTTGCCATTGGGTCTTTATACCTTAAATCAGGCTCAAATAAAGGGGGTGCTTCAGGCTCTTTTTCATAATATCTTTCAAGCATTCCGTCCTGCAGCTCCATATCAAACAATATTTCAGGCTCTTTAAAAGGCAGCTCCATTCTAGTCATATCTGGGTCTTCTATATAAGGTTCGTCCACTTCATCTGGATTATTAAATGGGTCTAAAAGTTTTGGGTCGCCAAGGGGCTTCGGCTCTTTTGGCTCAACTCCCCGCACAATAGGACCGCCAATATTCTGAGCATACAAATTTACTGACAATAACATTAAAAATAATATATATACAAGTTTTCTCATACTATTTATTATATACTTTATTTATGCAGGTGCAAGGAAAAAGATATATTATCATGTAATAATATAAGTGACAGCCTGTTCACCATAAATATAAGATATAAAAAAATATAATCATTCAGCAGCAGAATAATTTTATAAATTAAAGATTTTATAATGACAATAATAAATATTTTAGTAGATATTATCAATTTTTAAATATATAGAACATAAAATAATTGATAATTTTCTTTTTTACCTATATGATATTATCATGAATAAAATAATATTATTTCTAATATTATCTATTATACCACTAAATATTTATGCACTTACCCTTGATGAAGCCACACTTTACGGCTCCCGTATATTAGTGTGTAATAATAGTGAAGTAAAATACTGGAAGTTAATTCAAGCTGGGAATAAAAATAACAACAGTAGCAGATATTTAATATATGATACATTAAAACATAAGTCATATTCTTTAAATGACTGTTCTCTTTATAAATGCAGCCCAGAGCCTGATAGAATGTATAAATGTATTATGAGGAATAAATAATATGCACCTTCATTTAAGGCTGCCTTTCAGGCTGGACCCAAACACATTTTCTGCCCTTAAATCAAGAAATTTTACAATATTTCTTGCCGGTCAGTCTGCAGCTATGACTGGCGTATGGGTGCAGAAGCTTGCAAATTCATGGCTTGTTTACAGGCTTACAGAATCGCCTTTAAAACTAGGGTTTATTGAGCTTTTAGCTAACGCCCCTATTTTTATTGTAGGGCTTTTAGCTGGTGCATATCTTGACCAGCATGATAAAAGAAAAACTTTAATGCTTACCCAGTTTTTAACAATGCTTCATGCTGTTATTATGGCAGTACTTGTTTTTACAAATACAATAAACTACTATTTTATTATGGCATTAAGCCTGTATCTAGGTATAGTTTCAGCAATAGATATGCCTGCAAGGCAGTCTTCTATTCTTTTAATGGTAGAAAACAGGAAAACTTTAAAAAGTGCACTTGCTCTACAGTCTATGACATTTAACTTATCAAGGCTTATTGGTCCGTCTATTGCAGGCTTTATTGTATACTATGCAGGGGAAGGGCTTTGTTTTTTACTAACAGCAATACTTTATCTGCCTGTGCTTTTTGTACTTTACCGTATAAAATTTAATGAAATGCCCCATGATAATAAAAAACATAATATGATAAAAGATGTGGCTGACGGCTTAAAATATGTTAAAAACTTTTATGCTCTTAGGACTATGTTTATATTTTTAGCTGTTTTTGGATTATTTTCTTATTCCTATACTGTCCTGTTTCCTATATTTGCTAAAGATATTCTTCATGGAAACTCAAGACTTTTAGGGTTTTTAATGGGGCTTTTTGGGTTTGGTGCAATAATAGGAGCTTTCTCGGTTGCTTCAATTATGCGTCTTGAAGCTATGCCAAAACCTGTACTTAAAGTAAGCCTTTTATACTCATTAAGCTTAGCAGTATTTGCCATATCTCCATATCCTGCTCTTTCTATGATTACAGTTATTCCTGCAGGGCTTGGGCTTGTAGCAACTTTTATAGCAGCAAATACTCTTTTTCAGACTATATCATCAGTGGAAATGCGAAGCAGAGTTATAAGTATATATACTATTGTTAATTTAGGGCTTGGACCTATAGGATGTTTTTTTGCTGGCTCTGTTACTGAGCATATTCCACCGCAGGCAACAATGCTTATATGGAGCTTTATAATGATGCTTGCTTCTTTTTACCTTTTCCTTAATATGAAAAAAGTAAATAAAGAAATACGCCCAATAATAAGAGAAATTGACAAAACTGCTTAATTTTTATTATCACAGAAAAGGCTTATAACAGTTTCTTTTAATGCCTTATCATCTTCACCTTTTTGACGCATAAGTCTAAACATTGTATAAACATTTTCTTCACTATTATTTGCAGTGCTGCCGCCTGATATATAATTATTATACATTGATAGTGCTTTATCGCATGTTACATTCTGCCATACTTCCTGCATATCTATATTCATCATTTCAGGCAGTTTTTCTTTTATAAAATTATCTCTTGTTTCCTTTAATATAGTGCCAGCACTTTCTGTTACAGAATTTATTGTTTCTTCCACACCTTTTAAATCTTTTCCACTCGCTGCTTTTGATGCTTCATCTATCATTTCAGAAGCACTGCCAGCCACATAGCCCGCCAGCTCTTTTACACTGATATTTTCTTCTACCACTTTCTGATATATTACGCCTGCTAATATTGCTATAACTGCCGCTATTAAAATTGTTCGCATACATCACCTTTAAAATTTTTAACTATATCTATATTATTTTTGTTCTTTTTGCAATATTTAATAATTGTAAACAATACTTGATATCCCCCCCATGATAAAATACAAAATCAGCTGATAAAAAAATAAATAATGAATGAAAAATGAGAAAAAGTATTTTATTTGCACTGCTTTTAATGGCAGCCGTGCTAATATCTGCCTGTGCTGAAAGTGGAAATGATAATAACACTCCACCACCTGCACAGACTTATGATGTAACTGGCAAAATTGATTGTGCAGGAAAAACAGCAGATACAATAATTAAAAAAGCTGATAGTCCTGCAGCAGTGCTTATAGTTTATAATAATGCTTTAAATACTGCACCAAACAGTATAAATATTTCCACAAGCATTCGTGGTTTAGCAAGTGTTATTACAGATAAATTAAACAATGAAGTTGAAATCACAGACAGCACTGCTATTGCAGTAATGCAAGTTGAAATTGATACTGCTAATAATGCAATAACAACAGAAGATAATAAACTTCCACAGGAACCAGCTGCACCAGATAACAGCACGAACACACCACTTGAAAAAGTAACAGAAATGCTTGCTGGAGCTGAAATTAAAAATAGTGCTGAAAATTCCATAAATTTAAATAAACATTTAGACCCAGAGCTGAATTATTATAAAGACAGCAAAATATATGAATTAGGTATTAAATATTATGCCTTTGGTGCATTTACTACTGCCCCGTTTGCATTAAAGTAAATGGGGTTTTTATTTTTCTTATCTATTCTGAGCCTAATTTATAGGCGAAAAATCTAATTTAAATCAATGATATTAAAACAAATATATTTTTACTTGACATATAAGCATTTTATCTTATACTAATTTATACCTTATCGTGAGCGGTGGAGGGACAGGCCCTTTGAAGCTGCAGCAACCGGCTATTGCCTTAATAGCAGATGGTGCTAATTCCTGCTCCATATTTAGGGGAGAGATAAGTTCTTATTATATTTAGTTCTTTTCTACCTGCCTTTATAATAAAACCATTTGCGGTAAGTATTGTATCATTATTTATTGTTAGCAGGCACAGGATGTGCCGTTGCATAGTGTAAGCATAGATGAATTTATTTTCGGCTATGCGTTATTTAAAAATTTATGAGGTGTATTTTATGAAAAAAAAGCTTTCTATTGAAACATTAGCAGTCCATGGCACATATAAAAAAGATGAAACTGGGGCAACTAACCCGCCTATACATTTATCAAATGCTTATCAGTTTAAAGATTCTACTCATGCAGCAAATCTTTTTGATTTATCAGAATCAGGATATATCTATTCAAGACTTAATAACCCTACTACTAACTACTTAGAAGAAACTGCTGCAGCATTAGAAGGCGGTGTTGCTGCTGTTGCATGTGCTACTGGCCAGTTTGCTGAATTTATGACTATTGCTACACTTGCAAAATGCGGCGATAATATAATCGCTTCTAACCTGCTTTATGGCGGCACACATACCCTTTTTGCAAACCAGTTTACAAGGTTTGGTATAGAAATAAGATTTGCTGACCCACATAATATTGAAAATTTTGAGAAATTAATAGATAATAATACAAAAGCTGTATATATAGAATCAATTGCAAACCCACAAGGATTTGTGCCTAACTTTAAAAAATTTGCAGCTCTTGCATCACAATATAAACTGCCACTTGTAGTTGATAATACCTGTGCTACACCATATTTAGTTAAACCTATAAAATATGGTGCAAATATTGTTATACATTCTGCTACTAAATTTTTAGCAGGTCATGGAGCTGTCCTTGGGGGCATTGTTGTAGACAGCGGTAATTTTGACTGGGCAGCAAGTGGAAGATTTCCAGAACTTACAACACCTGATGAAAGCTACCATGGTCTTATTTTTACAGAACATTTTGGCTCTGCAGCACTAGCTGCCAAAATAAGAGTAAGTGCTATGAGAGATATTGGCGGCACAATAAGCCCATTTAACTCATTCCTTATCCAGCAGGGTATAGGCACACTCCATGTAAGAATGGAAAGGCATATAGAAAATGCAAAAAAACTTGCTAAATTTTTACAAAGCCACAAAAATGTTGCATGGGTTGATTATAACGGTTTAAAAGATAATAAAAACCATAAAAATGCTGATAAATTCTTAACTCTTGGCGGCGGCTCTCTTTTAACTTTTGGTGTAAAAGGCGGTTTTGAAAAAAGTAAACAGTTTATAGAAAATGTTACTCTTGCTCTTCATGTTTCAAATCTTGGTGATATTAAAACTATTGTTACTCACCCTGCAAGCACTACACACAGGCAGTTATCTGAACAGGAACTTATTTCTTCCGGCATTTCTGCTGATTTAATAAGAGTATCTGTTGGCATTGAAAATATAGATGATATAATAGCCGATTTTGATAAGGCTCTGGGCGATTAATGGAAAAAGAAAAATCTCTTGGTATAGTGAAAACACAGTTCGTAACATTTAAAGATGAATTCTTTTTAGAAAGCGGAAGAATTTTATCACCTGTTACTATTGCTTATGAAACTTATGGCACACTTAACAATAATAAAGATAATGTAATACTTGTATGCCATGCATTAACAGGCTCTGCTCATGCTGCAGGTCTTTCCACCCCAGAAGAAAACTCTGCAGGCTGGTGGGATGCAATGATAGGTCCTGGCAAAACAATAGATACTGATAAGTATTTTGTTATATGCTCAAATATATTAGGCAGCTGCTACGGCTCTACAGGTCCTTCTAGTGTTGACCCATATACAGGCACAAGGTATGCCTTAAAATTCCCAGTTGTTACTATCAGGGATATGGTAAAAGCTCAGAGAAAGCTGCTGAACTATTTAAATATTGAAAAACTTTTCTGCGTTATAGGCGGCTCAATGGGCGGTATGCAGTCACTGGAATGGGCAATCACTTTTCCTGAAATGGTAGAAAATGCTGTTATTATTTCTGCAGCAGGAAGAATTACACCTATGGCTATGGCTTTTAATACTGTTGCAAGATATGCAATCACGAAAGACCCTAACTGGCAGGAAGGCAATTATTACGGCAAAACTACTCCAAAAGACGGACTTGCAATAGCCAGAATGGCTGGACATATTACATATCTTTCTGATGCTTCATTTAATGCTAAATTTGGCAGACGACTTGGATATCAGGACTCTATATTTGATTTTTCCAGCAGTTATGAAGTAGAAAACTATTTAAAATATAACGGATACAGATTTACTGAAAGGTTTGATGCAAACAGCTACTTATATATATTAAAAGCTATGGATATTTTTGACTTATCCTATGGATACGGCTCTTATGAAGACGCATTAAAAAGGCTGAAAGCTAATAGTCTTTTAATAGATTTTACTACAGATTTTTTATTTCCAGCTTACCAAATGGATGAAATGTATGATATAATGAAAAAGTATGATAATAAAGTTGAGCGTGTAACAATAGATTCTGACTATGGTCATGATGCATTTTTACTAGAGTTTGATGATTTATCTGCTGTTACTCTTTCATTTTTAGAAAAGGCAAGGAGGAAAAAGTATGTTTAGCACATTTAACAAAGACAAACAGATTGTGGATAAGTATATTGATAACTACCATATCCATAAAAATAATATATATCTATTAAGATATAAGCTTTCTTTTCAAGATAATCCAAAAGAGTTTCTGCAGGATTTTTTTAAGGATATTGAAAAAGGCAGTGTGGTAGTTATTACTGAAACAATAGTATATGATGAAGATGCTTATGTTAATGCTGCTGCAGCTCAAGTATACAGCAAACACAGACGCTTTTATACTGTTAATGAAATCCTTGATTTTATTAAAAATGATGCAAGACTCAGCTATTTCCTTAATTTTAAAGAAGTTGTTTATACTGATGACATAATGCAGCGAGTAAAAGATACTGCTGCTCAACAGGAAATATTTAAACTTCTTAACAGTTTCCCGGATAATATAAAAACTCTTTTATCATTGAAAGAAGAAAACGGAAAACTTGTTTCATTTGAACCAAATGTTGCTGTTTTTATACTGATTAAAAAATAATAATAAAATAGACTGGTAAAAATATATTTTCTTACCAGTCTATTTTTTATAATAGTCTGTAATTTTTACTTTTAAAAAAATTATTGATTTATATAAGTATCTCACCATCATAAATATTTATCATTAATGATTTCATAATCTGACCATTATATTCTACTTCCTTAATTAAAACAGAACCTTCTCCACAGGCTGCAACAATACCATAATCGTTTACTTCTACAATTTCACCAGGTCTGCCCTCTATGCCGCTCCATGATTCAAGGGCTGCATCAGTTATTTTATATTCTTCCCCTTTAAAATAAAACACAGCACCGCTGAAAGGGAATGTGTAAGCCCTGATAAAGTTATATACAGATAAAGCATCTGCATTAAAATCAATCTTTTTACTGTTTTTTCTTATTTTTGGCAGATAAAATGCATATTCTTCTTTCTGTTTTATTCTGCTGTATTGCTCTCCCTTATATAAAGAAGCAATAAATTCTGCGGTAACCTGTGCCTGCCTGTCCATTAAATCTGATACTTTAAAATAATTTTCTATCTTTATTTCCTGCTGGTAAATTGTATCTCCACCATCTATTATGCTATTGTATTCATATATTGTTACCCCAGAATATACTACTCCGCGGATAAACTGCTCGCTGACTGCTCCATAACCTCTGTACTTTGGTAAAAGTGATGGCTGCATATAATATACTGGGCAGGATGGCAAAACATTTTCAAAATAATCTTTTTTCCAGTCTATACAGATTATTATATCTGCATTAGGAAGTATATCTTTTGCTCTGCTGTAGCTTTCACCATTTACTTCATATACTTGAAAATCTTTTGAAAATGCTAAAATATCCCCACTTGCTTTCTTTCTTAAATCAGTCTGCTCTGATGTTGCAACAAATGGTGCGAGCCTTAACTGCTTTAATCTCTGCAGAACTTTACTGCCAGTATATCCGTTTGTTAATATTAATATATTCTTATAACTCATTATCTTGCACCTTTCTCTGTTACATCTGCCTGACTGCTTATAACATAACCTGTTTTATTAAGCTTTGGAAGTATTACTGCATACCACACATCTTCACCATTTGTTTCATTATTCCATGGAGTATATAGTATATCTCTTGCTCTGTAATATACCTTTTCTATTACTGTTATTTCATTACCATTAGGCTTTTCAAGTATACGCATATAGTCACTTGTATCTTTTATAGATAAGCTTTTATAAAATGATTTCTGATAGGCATAGCTTCTATTATACCCTTTATCAATTTGAAGCTGAAAAAGTGCAGGTATTGATAATATTTCTATTTTCTTTTTATCATCTGTCATATTTCTGATACTGTAACTGTATGCATATATATATGCTTTCATTGTAACAGCTCCGCCAAAATATTTGTGAAATGTGCCCTGTGGCTCTACTTCATATTTATTAAAATATTCTAATACACTCCTGTCTTTAACTAAAAATGTCAGCACATTTTTCTTATTTATTACATTTACTGCTGGATATTCTGCTGTGTTATTTATAGTTGAAAAATATTCCTTATTATCTGGTATAAATATTAATGATGCAGGACGGGTGCTTTTTGTGTCTGTTAAAATATCATAATCAGTATATTCTGTGCTGTCATGATATATTAAAGCTAGTGTGCCATAAAGCCATTGTGGCTTATATGAAAAAGTTTTATTATCTGCATCAAATAATGAAGTATATACATAGCCTGATATAGAATATATCTGACTGATTTTACCAGTTGATTCTATAAAAAATATTTCTACAAAACTAAATTCTCCCTGATTTTCTATTAAATATATCTGCATAGAAAGTGTAGAATTAGGTGTTAAATACTGCCTGTCTATTTTTATGCTTAATTTATCATCAATTTTATTCTGATATAATACAAAACCATCTGATGCATAAATCTGCATATATTTTTTCACTGCTTTTTTAAAATATGCATCTGCTACAGGATTAATTTTTGGCAGTATATTATTTTGAAAATCATCACTTAAATATGATGAAATATCTGGTGCAGGGCTGAACTGCAAAGGTGCTGCATATAATATATTGAATAATTGAAACATTAGTATTACTGATAAAATTATTTTTTTCATAAACATAATATATAGTATTTCAAATCTATTTAAAAGAGTTTTTATTGATATTATTGTAAAATCTAAAAACGATTGCAACATTTTAAGCAGAAGTTTTAAGTTCTCA
>CAJUJZ010000057.1 GCA_910586745.1 uncultured Mucispirillum sp.
GGGTCATTTTCTCCCATATCTTTTACAGAAAGTAAAAGAGAAAGCCCTTTATTTATATGATTATCGTCATTATCTGTCATAACAGGCATATTGCAGTATGCTCTTGCTAAAAGGCATGTAAGTTCATAATCAAGCACTTCATTATTATTTTCAAGAAGACTTATAATTTTAGCATGCTTTTCTTCAGCATGCAGTTTTTCAATTTGTTTTAAAATATTTTTTTTCATAAAGCTATTTGCAGTGTTCTATAAAATCTTTGTTAATTATAAATACAAACTTATTAATAGCATCAGCAATACCTTTTTCATAGGTACTTGCATATCCATCAATATTGTATGTTTGATGGTAGTTATCAGGATAAATTATTCTAAAAAAAAGTGTTGCACCGCTTTTATGAAGATGATTTATTTCAATTTGTACTTTAATATCATATTTGGGGAAAAAGACTTCAATCTTATTATCTTTTATATTACTTATAGATGTTTTATCGTCTTTTGAAGCTTCTTTTAAAATAATAAAAATAACTGCTAATGCTCGTTCATATAAATATTCTTTGCACTTGTCTATAAAATACTGCATATTTATCAATTCGTTAAATTCATTATCTTTTTTAAAAATTCTTGCTATCTTATCAAAATATTCAATAGCATATTCTTCCTGATTAATTTGAAAATAAATTTTACCAATCAGATAAAGCCATTTTAAGTCATATTCTCCCTGATCAGCTATTTTTTTAAGTATTTTTAGTGCATGATGCTGGTTATCATCATCATCGCCTTCAGGATTATAACTATAAGACAGAGCAAGAAGGTAAAGAAGATTATAAGTTTGCTGTTCTTCTGGAAGTGATTGTATTAATGAAATAATCTGACTATATTCTCCAATATTATAGAGAGTTTCTGCTTTTGTAAATAATTCTTCTTGTGTCATAAAAAACCTTATAAAATTTTTATATTTTAGTGATTATAGCGAGTATTAAGAAAAATGCAATAGTTGATTAATTGTTTTAAACTTTTTCTTTCCTGTCTGCATATTTTTTGTATGCAGGCAGGAAAATATATATACTTTAAATTTAGAATTTTAATATTAAACTTTAAACTGACCTACAAGTCGTTTTAAAGCTTCTGTTCTTTCCTGCAGGTGGTCAACAGTGATAGAAATTTCGTTTACAGCTGCATTACTTTCTTCAATACCACTTGCAATAACTTGTGTTTTATCATTCACATTTTGCACTGTTTGATGCTGAATATTAAAACCTTCCATTAATTGATAAGTAGTATTAGCCACATTACTTACACCATTAACTACTTTAGAAAAAGATGTTGTAGTTGTTTCTATGACTTCTACACCACTTGTAACACTGATAGATGCTGAAGACATTTCCTGAGAAGCTCGTTCTGATTCATTCTGTAATGTAGAGATAATATTTTCTATTTCACTTGTGGCTTTAGTAGTTCTTTCTGCCAGCTTTCTAACTTCGTCAGCAACAACTGCAAAGCCCCTGCCTGCTTCTCCTGCTCTTGCAGCTTCAATTGCGGCATTAAGAGCTAAAAGGTTAGTCTGGTCTGCAATATCATTAATAACTGTTAATATTTCTCCAATCTGTGAGGAACTTTCTAAAAGTTTATTAATAGTATCTGATAAATGTGTAGTTTTTGTATTAATATCAAGCATAGTGTTTTTAATTTCACCTAATGAATTCTGCCCTTGTGTAGTGGATTCCGCAGTGGTATTAATAACCTGCAGTGCTGAATTTAATTCATTAGTAGCATCCTGAGACTGGTTTGTAATATCATTCATATCTACTACAATACTGTTTACCTGCTCAGTTTGAGAGTTAAATGTAGCAGAAAGCTCTTCAATAGTTGCAGCAAGCTGACTGTTGCCTGAAGCTACTTCATTGGTAGAGTTTCTTACTTCAGTAACGATTTCCTGCACATTAATAATAAAGTTATTGAAACTTTTTGCTAAATCAGAAAGTTCATCATTATTAATTGTTTGTAATCTTATAGTTAAATCTCTATCACCACTTGTTAACTCTTTTGATGCAGTAACAAAAGAATGTAAAGGCTTTATAATAGATTTATATGTAATAAGAATTGCTGAAGCAATAACAACTACTGTAATAAGAAGTATTGCAATAATAACATAAATAGCTGCAGTTAAAGAAGCCTCTGCATAATTTGTTTTTTCTGATATAATAGTATTAATAGAATTTGATATTTGCTGAGAAATACCTAAAAAAAGATTTGTAGCATCAACTCTTTGCTTATTAACTGAAGCTCTTGATTCATAAGCAGCTACTATTTCTTTATATATTTTCTCATTTTGTGCTATATTATTAAGCATTTTGTCAATTATATTAAGGGAAGCTCTTTGCACAATATTATTTTTTATAGTTATCAGTTCATTATTTACTTCTACCATTAATTTTTGTATTTTTGTAAGCTCTTCTACATTTCCTGTATATCTTACAGTTGAAAATATTTCATATACGAGTGAGGTATCTACTGAAATAGTTGCAATACGAGAATAGTTTTCAAAATATCTAAGTGCTATTTCACTATTATCAATATTATTTTTGATTACATTTGTGATATTTTTTCTTAAATTTTCAGATTCTGTTAAAAATTCATTTACAGCTTTAATAAATTCCTTTTCTTTAGGCACTATATTATTACGAACTTGAACTTGATGTGTTGCAGCAGCAATATATGTATTAACAGCTTCTTTATATTCAGGAAAAATAGCTGTTATTTCTGGCACAATTGAAGCTTTATATTTGTCAGCAAGAAGTGTTTCTAGTTTCTTTAAGTCATCTTCCGCATCACTTTTTAATTGTAGTAAATTGTCATATTTATCTTGTGAAGGGTTTAATACATAGTCTCTAAAAGATATACGAATTTCTGATATTTTGCTGTTTAGTGCATTATTATATTGATATAAGTCTAAATAAACATTGCTAATATCTGAAGCAACTTTTCTACCATCTTTAATGGCAGCAAAAGAATAAATGCCCATAATAAAAGCTGCTATGGTAATTACAGACAATATAGCTAATATTTTTGCTGTAATTGTAATCCTAACTTTAGAACGCATAAAATACTCTCCTTTAATATGCTGAAAAAAATGACAAAAAAAGAAAAATTTATTAATATCTTTTTTTATTCACATAAAAAAATATTAAGACATATTATATCTTATCTCAAAAATATGTCAAGAAAATAAATTTGCAGGATAATTAATTTATCCTTTATTTTTTAATCTGTCTATGGACTAAAGAAACTAATGCCTTGGTCGTAATAAATACTTTTTTGGTTACTAAAAAATGAGATAATCTAAATATATTGTGTGCTGCTGTAATATAAATAATTATTTATATAATATATTAAATATTTACTTTATAAAAATTATATATTATAAACAGTTTTTAAGGACTATATTATGAAAAATAATCATCGTAAAATTGATGGCAGATTTTGGCTTACAAATAATGGTGAATATTTTGCAGGCAGAGGTCGTATAGAGCTTTTAAAACATATTAAAGAAACAGGCTCTATTGCTCGTGCTGCAAAAGTTATGAAAATGAGTTACAAAGCAGCATGGGACAGTGTTGATGCTATGAATAAAATGACTGGTCAGACTCTTGTGCTTAGAACAAGCGGCGGCAGACATGGAGGCGGAAGTAAAATTACAGATGCAGGTTTAGAATTTATTGAAAGATATGATAAATATACAGAAACTTTTGACAAAGTGCTTTCTATTATTGATAATAATCCTGATATTGAAAGTTTTGTTAACAGCTTTGACATAAACTCATCTGCTGATAACTCTTTTAACGGTAAAGTATTAAGTATTAATGAAGGTGCAGTATATTCAATAGTAGAGATAGACTGCTTATCTTTTAAAATATATGCTTCTATATCAAAGAGCAGTGTAGAGCGAATGGGACTTTTAAATGATGATACTGTTACTGTATTAATTAATTCTAACCAGCTTGTTTTATCTATTGATGAAAGTATACAATTAAGCTGCAGAAATAAGTTTACAGGAAAAGTTAATTCTGTTAAAAAAGGTGCAGTAAACAGTGAAGTCTTTATTAATTTAGATAACAGTAATAAATTATGTGTTATGGTAAATAATGAAAGTATCAACAGTATGAATATTGCTTATGGAAGTAAAGTATCTGCTTTTTGTAAAGCATCTTCTGTTTTAATAGTAAAACGAGTATAAAGTGAAAAAACAAATTATTTTATTTTTTTCAGTTTTTTTATCACTATACAGCTTATCTTATGCAGAAATTACAGCAGAAGATAATGGCATTGAGCATTTAAAGCCTTATAAAAAACATAAAGTGGTGCTTTTATCAGATAATGATGCTTATGTAGATATATACAGCGATAAATATTATTCTGCAGCTCACAGAGTAGAATATATCTCTCCAGAATGGAATTTTCATGGTGAAGATAATGAAAGCAAGGCATCATGGCTTGGTAAAATATCTGTTTATCCTAAAAATAATATTACAAGTTACTTTGTAAGTATTTCTCAGGAAATATATACTCCAGATGATAAATCAGAAAATGTAAGCCCATTAGACCATCCTTATGCAGGCGGACTTTATTTATCTATTGGTGTAAACCAAAGACGAGATACATCTTTTGAGCGTATATGGCTGGATATTGGGGTAGTTGGTAAATATTCTTTTGCACAAAATGTTCAGAATGGCATTCATACATCAGTGAATACTGACCATAATTCAGTTCTTCCATGGAGTAATCAGGTAGGTGATGAATTTATTATGAACCTGCATTACAGCTGGACAGGAAAGCTGCGTATAATTAATACAAATATTATCAGTGCCCATTTACTGCCATCTGCTGCCATATCATTAGGGAATGGCTCCACATTCCTTGATTTAAATATGCGTTTAAAAATTGGTCATAATTTAGATGCATCCTTTGGTACACCAAAAATGAATTTTGGTCAGGATTTTAATGGTGTTATAAGTGATGATTTTTCTATTTATGTGTATGGGGGTATAGGATATCGTTTCACATTAAGAAATATATACATTCAAGGTAACACTTGGGAAGACCCTTTCAGGCATGATTTAGACCCATTTGTACATTATTTTGAAGGCGGGCTGGCTTTAGCCTATAAAGGTTTTGAACTATCATACAGCATAACCCATAAAAGCAAAGAATATTTTAGCCAGCCTTCAAATCATACTTTTGGTTCAATCATGCTCAGTTTTGCAATATAGTTAAGAATGATTTATAATCAGTACATCATTATTTTCAATAATAGTATTTCCTCGTGGTATAATAACAGTATTATCTCTTTGTATCATAACTATAAGCATATTTTCTTCTGCTTTTAATTCAGCAACTTTTTTACCTATAAGGGAGCTTGTGTCATCAATATGTTTTTCAGATATTTTAACCCCTTCTATATTATCGCCGGCTTTTGCACAAAGTATTAAAATATCATCAGTTTTAAGGACAGTAGAGCCTTTTGGCACTATTTTTTTTAATCCTCTTTGCAGCATAGCAATAATAGTATCAGGTGGCAGAATAATATCTTTTACAGCCATTTCGTTCCATGGATGTCCTTCAGATATAGAGCTTCTTATAAATTTAACAGGCACTTCATCTGAATAGTCAGTAAATGTTTTCATAACATCTTCGCTGTTATCTATCATATTAAACTTTTTTGCAGCATAAGGGATGAGTGAGCCTTGGAAAAGGATAGAAAAAAGCACTATTAAAAATACAATATTAAGTATATCATTGCCTGCATATTCGGTATTTGCAGCAAGTCCGTTTTTTGCCATTATTGCAAACACGATAGATGCAGCCCCCCTAAGTCCTGAAAAAGCAACAAGAGACTGCTGGTTAACACTTGCTTTGAGTGGAGTAAGCAGTGCAAAAACAGAAACAGGTCTTGCAATAAATGTTAAAAATAAAGCAACAATTAATGCAGGTAGAACAAACTGTGGAAACTGTGAAGGAAATGATAAAAGTCCAAGCAGGAAGAATAGCAGCATCTGCATAAGGTCTGTTAAACCGTCAAAGAAATATACAAGTGGTTTTTTATCATTAAATTTAGTGTTGCCAAGCACAATACCAACAATATAAGCACTTAAAAAGCCGTTGCCGCCTATAATAGCAGGCAGAGAATAAGAAAGCAGTGCGACTGCTACAACAAAAATCATTCTCATGCCACCTGAAGAAAAATTATATTTTTGGATAACTTTTACAGCACCATAAGAGATTAATGCACCAGCAGCAATACCATAAACAACCTGAGCAAAAAGCATATATACAAAAGAGCCAGCATTAAAATCGCCAGTAATCATAGTTATAAGTATAATAGTAAGCATATAGGCAGCAGGGTCGTTGCTTCCGCTTTCAAGTTCTAATAATGGAGCAGTGCCTTCTTTTAAGTTAAGCTTTTTTGAGCGGAGTATTGAAAAAACTGAGGCGGCATCTGTTGAACTTATTACTGCACCTAAAAGAAAGCTGATAAGAATTGACATACCTATTACAAAATGGCAGAAAATACCAATAAGAACAGCAGTTATTACAACACCAAGAGTGGAAAGCATTGCAGCTTTTACAACAACAGGCTTAGCGGTTGCCCATTTTGTGCCAAATCCGCCGTAAAATATAATAAATATAAGAGCAATTGTTGCAATCTGCTCCATAATAACATAATTCTCAAAAGGGATTTTAAAAATACCATCAGAGCCAAAAAGCATACCAAGTATTATAAATGCAAGCAGCATAGGCATACCAAGCCTGCTGGATACTTTTGTAAGCATAATGCACAGTATTAAAACAAATGATAAAATTAAAAGTGCTGAAGTCATAATATACCTGATTTATAGATTTTAAATAAACATTATCATATCTTTTAAAATAATACCATTATCAATAACAGGAAATTCATAATTTTCTACAAAAAAGTTTATTTGATACAGTCAGGTATGATATTAAATAGCAAATATATGATAAATAATATATATATGCTTGCATTAAAAGAAATATAATAGTATAACAATAGTGCAGTTAGATATATTAAGGCGGTATTGCTCATAACCTAAACTTTAAGGGGGTGGCAATATGCTTATTGAAAGCTACACTACTTACTTTTTAATATACATTGTGATATTTGTAGTAGTAGCTGTGATTAAGCTTAAATAAGTAAATATCCGCCTACGGTCAATATGGCGGATATTTATGAAACCATAAAAACCAAGAGCAATATCTGCTCTGATATATTCTAACTGCACTTAATATATAATCTTTAATACAGCTTGTCAATATCTATCTATTTAAAAGTTATTCATGGTAAATTCTAAAAACGATTGCAACACTTTAAGCAGTTGTTAAAGAACTTAAAAAAGATAATAAAGTTTTATATGATTTAAACAAAGAGCAAAATGAAGTTTTTTCAAATTTTGCAAAAATTATAAAAGAAAATAGAAGATTTAGAAGTATTTGCAAAATATTACAGATTTTTAATAAGTCTTATCATATCTTTTAAAATAATTCCATTATCAATAACAGGAAATTCATAATTTTCTACAAAAAAGTTTTTTATAGTTTTATGATATTTATATCCTTGTTTTTCATAATACTTTACAAGCGGCTCTGCTGTTCCTAATTCCATATACTTAAAACCCCAGAGTTTTGCTTGATTTTCTGCCATAGAAATAAGTGATTTGCCAATAGAGTGGTTTCTATATTTTTCTGATACTGCCAGATTAATAATTTCAGCAGTAGTATTATTTAGAAAGATTAAAAGACAAACTCCTGCAGGCTCTATACTATAAAAAGCCCCAAACAATATTCCGCAGGCTAAATACTTATCAACTAATTTTTTAGAAGGGTCTGCATCAAGCAGCAGATGATAAGGTATTTCTAATTCCTGCGGATATTGTTTAATTATAAGCATTATTCATCTAAAAATTGTTTTTTCATTCTTTTATCTTTAATATAAATCTGTTTAATATTTGGTGCTCTTTCATCTTTTCTTTCATCTATTTCAAAAAGCTGTATAGATTTCACCAAATCTTTAAGTTTTGCATACCCATAGTTACGGGCATCAAACTCTGGTGACTGTTTAGTGATATGCTGACCAACTTCACCTAAAAATGCCCAGCCGTTTTCATCCATTGATGCAATAACTGCAGAACGCAGCAGGTTTACAAGGCGGGTATCCATTTTAAGTTCATTTGTAGTTTTTCTTTTTACCTGTTGTGTTTTTGTGTTTTTATCATTACTTTCACTATCTGTTTCATCATCTAATTCCTGCAGAATTTCAGTGTAAATAAATTTATCACATGCACTTATAAAAGGCTGAGGCGTTTTTTGCTCGCCAAATCCATAAACATTTAAGCCACCTTCCCTTATGCGTGAAGCAAGGCGTGTAAAATCACTGTCACTTGATACTATGCAAAAGCCGTCAAACTTACCGCTGTATAGCAAATCCATAGCATCAATAATCATGGCACTGTCTGTTGAATTTTTACCTTTTGTATAACCAAACTGCTGCACTGGCTGCAGTGCATGTTCTAAAAGAATATCTTTCCAGCCTTTTAGGTTAGGGCTTGTCCAGTCGCCGTATATTCTTTTTACATGGGCTGTGCCGTATTTTGCAATCTCTGCCATAAGTCCGTATATTATGCTGGGAGATGCATTATCTGCATCTATTAAAACTACTAATTTCTGCTGTGAATTATTAATATCTTTTGCCATCATATTTCATTTAAAAATTTAACACCATAGCTTGTATATATTGTTGCAAACTGCAGTGCTCTTTTTAGTTTCTCCTGATAAAATAGTGATAATGATGCAGGAGAAATATAACTTGTTACTTTCTGGTTATTTACTGACTGGTTAACCTGCTCATTTATTAAAGTTTCTGTAATAGTATCAAAAGCAATAATTGCTTGAGTTGCAAGTTCTTCTGATATAATTTTTTTTCTTTCTAAATGCTCTATGCGTTCTATTGTACCCATATCTGTAATACCTGCATAGATTGCTAAAAGCCTTGTAATATTAACTATATATGAAAGAGCCTGTGTTTTTAAGTTAAACATTCCTTCATATTCACCATCTTTTTCCACAATAAAACTGCCAAACTGGGAAACAGGTATTTTTATTGCAGGATACTGCTTAACTAATGCTGAAAGAATTGCAGGTCTGTCTGCTGCTTTTTTAAGTACATAGTTTCTAACAGACCAGGCAAGTTTAATATCACCTTCAAGGGCTGCAATATCAATCAGCATTGCAAAAGCATATTTTTTATCTGACTTATTGCTTTTTGATGCCCAGCCATCTATTTCTTCTATCCATTTAGAATATTTATACACCATATTAACAGTCATAACATCATCATTACTGTTATGCGGATAATATCCTATATTTACAAGGTTTTCATGGTATTTAGCAGCAAATTCAATAAACATTTTTT
Source organism: uncultured Mucispirillum sp. (assembly GCA_910586745.1). GTDB lineage: Bacteria > Chrysiogenota > Deferribacteres > Deferribacterales > Mucispirillaceae > Mucispirillum. Next base: position 9,484 of record CAJUJZ010000057.1, read on the forward strand.
CTGCCCAATCAGGTACATCATCTGCTAAAATAAAAGCATTGTTTATCTGCGGGCGTAAATCCATTTCACGCCTTGCTCCTGCTCCTAAAAGCAGATAGCAGTATGAATAATCAGTTAATTTAAAGCTTTTTTCAGCTTTAAAAGCATCACTTGTAAGCTGGAATGCTTTTTTATGCACTGCTCTGTGGATTGAAGATAATGCAGTTAATTCTTCTCTTGATACTCTTGAGGATGTAGCAAGAGTTTTTGCTGCTCGGTATATTTGAGTAAAGACTATTTTTAATTCTTCAAAATTAGTCATATTATCAATATGGGCACAATACAGGTGGGAGTTTTCAAAAAGCATTGTAGAAATGTTATGAATAGATACAATACCTGCAGGTTTTGAATTTTGCATAACTACACCATGTGTTTTGCCTGTTATTTGAAGTTCATTTAAAGCTTCTACAATAGGAAATTCAGGCGGGAATGTTACAGGCTCTAAGTCCATATAGTTTTCCACATCCTGATTATTAATATTATTTTCTAAATCTACTAAAAATTTTCTTGTAAGGTCGGTTGAGGTAACAAGACCTTTTACAATCTGTTTTCTGTTTACAACTAAAAGGCTGCTTATTTTATGTTCTTTCATAAGGTTTGCAGCTTCTACAACAGATTTACCTGTTTGTATAGTAATAACAGGGGAGCTCATAACACCTGATACTGTCTGGTAAACAGACTGCATTAAAAAAGTGTTTGATGAATTTTCAAGATGAGTAAGCCTTACTTGAATATCTTTAATAAGTTTTGTTCTAAAATCATCAGAAAGCTCCATAAGTCTGTATATGCAAAGCTCATGAACAAACAATAAGTCGCAGTCAGACTGAGCAACAGCATTCATAGTATACATTGTTTTGCCTAAAAATGTAGAAAGCCCAACAGGGCAGTTGTAGCAAGATACATTTATAGGTGATTTAGGATTAGAAAGAGTTATTTCACCATTAAGCAGAAAATATATACCTTTATGGTAGCGTTCTCCTTTTCTAAATGCCAGCTCTCCAGTAAGAATATGTATTTCTTCAAATCTAGTAATAGCTGCTTTAATATCTTCACTGGCAAGGTTTTCAAACAAATGCTGCTTTTTCAGCTTTTCAATAATAGTATCTGATAGTGTCATTGATTCTTCAATCATATTTTACCTGCTGCAAATAAAATACAGTATTGATACTGTAATGCGTAAAATAATAACATAGTTATATTTATAACCAGTATTTATGTAGTAAACCATATATGCAATAAAAAAGCAATGATAAATATAAATTTTACCATAAAAACTAATAAATTGATTCTTATTTCTATATATTTTAAATTTTACTGATTTTTAAATAGTTTACTTTTTGAAATTTTTTGTATGATAAAATAAAAATAAACTTTTGTATAAATTATATTTTGATTTGCATTATTTTTTTATTGATTATATTTTTACCTTGTTTTATTTTTAAAATATATATAATATTCGCTAGATTATTATTATTCTATTAAGGTGGAAATAATGCTAAATAATGCAGCATACAGATATATAAATGGTGTTTTAGAAGAAGCTGTTGTTGAAAGTGATATTAGTATAGATGAGCTTTTAGCTGTAACTGATAATGTGCGGCTTGCTGATAAAAATATGGAGTCATTTGTTTCTGGCGGTCCATGTTTAAATATGCTTTTATGGGGCGAAAAGGGCAGTGGTAAATCTACTCTTTTAAGACTGCTTGCTTTAAAATATGCTCCATCTGGACTTGTTACTATTGAATTTATTGATGAAACTTCTGGTGCGATTTATGGTCTTTATAAAATAATAAGAGAAAATAAAGATAAAAAATTTCTTTTATTTTTTGATGATATATCATTTAAAGATGGCGATACTGCATACAGGCGGTTTAAGTCAGCTATTGAAGGCGGTATAGAATCAAAGCCTGCAAATGTTATATTTGCAGCCACATCTAACAAACGCCATATAGTTTCTGTATCATCAGCAGATACTGGCGATATTTATGATAGAGATGAGGCAAACGAACAGACATCGCTGCAGGCAAGATTTGGATTATCTATAGGGTTTTATCCGCTTAATAAAAACAATTATTTAGAAATAGTAAAAATGTATTTAAAAAAATATAAGATAAGTATGATTGATGGGTGGGAAAAAATGGCAGAAAGTTATGCAATAGACAGAGGTGGAAGAAGTGGACGCCTTGCAAAACAGTTTGCTGCTTATTTATATCTTACCATACAATAAGGGGGACTAATGTATATTGAAATTAATTTATCAATTGATAAGTCAGGCGGGGAAGCAAATATTTCCAAAGTAATTGAAGCAGTAAGAGAAGCTGTAACTGGTAAATTCCCAGAAGCAGAAGTGATTGTGCGTAAAGGTTTTTTTAAAACTATTGATGGTATTTATTCTGATGATTTATATGCAGAAGGGGAAGTTAGACAACTTGTAAATACTGTTAGAGAAAGATTTTTAAATTAAAAATGCGTATTATATTATCTTTTGTTACATTATTAATGCTTGTAGTAGATGTTTATGCAGTTGACAATATGACTGTGTCTTCAAATAAAGCATTATATGATTATGATAATGTAACAATTGATAATGTAACAAATAAGAATAAAATAACAGCTGCTAAAAAGTCTAAAATTAAACCAAAACTTGTTCCAGATAGATTAATTAATGATAAAAATACTTTTATGAAAGATTTTGGTTTTCCAGGAAGGGAAGAATTTAAAATCAATACAGATATTAATACTGTGGATAAGGGCCTTTATAAAGATGTAAAACTTTCTATGAAAAACAGATGGTCTAAAACAAATATCTGGGGCAAGGATTTTTTATACATAGAAGGAATGCTTTCTGGTGGTATACATGGCTTTAATATGTTTTCAATAAGGCCAGCCAATGCAGTTCAAAAAGAATATGTGATACCGTATGGTGCTCTTTCTTTAAAATTATTCAGCGGAACAGTTTTTTCTCCAGAATTAACTGTAAAAGATTCAAGATTTATATTTTCAGAAAATGGTGTATCTCTTGATGAACAGGCAGATAATTATAATTATTATTATTTAAAACTTCCCCTTGGATTTTATATTCCATTTTTTGGCTGGAAAGCAGAAATGTATTTAGATGGCAGTTATTCAAGTACTAATAATAATTTTACAGTTAAAGACAGTTTAATGGTGCAGGGCAGCTTATTATCAAATGGCAGCAGTTTTCACTTATCATCATCTTTATGGAATGTTCGCCTTTATTTAGATACGCCTGTAGTTTTAAAACCATCTATTACAGAATATGCTTATTTTGGCATATATTATGAAGAAGGCAGAAGTGCTAGAACTGCTTTACCCGGTAAAGATTATGCAGGTTGTAATACTCTTTTAGTGGACTATACATCAAGAGCAGGCGGCATATTTTATGAAATGAGGCAGGATTTATATAAAGGTTTAATGTTTGGTATTAATGTTTATGCTGGTGTTGGTGATATTGAAACAAGCAGCAGATATGATGTAAAATATGGAAATACTGAAGGACTTGTGGTTTATAAGGCAGAAATTACTCTTGGTTATCAGCATATATTTAAGCAGCAGGGGGTAGGCATTGCTTTTGATGCTGGAGTAGGATATGCAGGGTTTGTTGAGTTCTTCTATGGTAAAAAAGATGGTCCATACAGCTTAACTCTTGATGGTGATGTAAATTATTTTGCCGAGCTTAGATTTTTATTTGGCTATTAATGATTAATCATACAGCCTGTGCTGTTCATAGACATTTAAATAATTGATTTATTTGATAATTTTTTTAGATTTTACAATATTTTTCTTTTCTTTATTT
>CAJUJZ010000058.1 GCA_910586745.1 uncultured Mucispirillum sp.
ATAACAAAAGGTATTTGTTATCTAATCTGTAACATATGTCCTGTTAGTTAAGAGTTAGTTGAGAAAATCGTAAAAATTATCATTGACATATTTATTGCTATAACATATACTATTAAAGTAGTATTTAATTTTGAAAAATTGCAGATGCTTTGTATAGAATATTTTACAGTAGAATAGTAAATAGATTAAAAGAGTTTCACATCAGTATGGTATGATTGAGCTTATATTTACTGTTTATTACCTAAAAAGGCATATTTAGCAAATAGTTGTATGGCTGTAGTTAGGAATGCTGTCAATATTATTGATGTTATGTGCTGTGTTGTATTATTTATTTGGAGATTTTTATGAAAAGAGTGATAATGTTCATTTTTTTAGCCTTTTTATTTTCTGGTTGTGGAGATGTTATAAGTGATAATGGGGGGGGGAATAGCTTTAATATAAATAATGGAAACAGCAATACCAGCAACGGAAATGATGATAACAGCAGCAGCGAAAACGGTGATAATAACAGTGATGGAAATAGTGGCAACAGCACTAGCGGTGGAAGTGTAGTTATAGAATTTGATTGTTATATTATTAATAATTTAGATGTTGGCTGTGATATAAAACAGTCATCTAGTGCGGTAGAAATCAATGAATATAACTGGGATTTTGGTGACAGTAGTGCTACACATAGTGGCAAATATACAGGTCAATTTGTTGAACATAGATATAGGAGAAGTGGTGAATATAATATTAAGCTGGATGTTAAATATACTGATAGTGGAATACAAAAAACTCTTTCTTATTCAAAACCTATTAGTGTGAAACAAACATCATTTCCATTTATTTTTGCAAATGGATTTGGGGCTGAAGCAGATAAAATGTATTATGCACTGCATATAACTGGTTATTCTGAAATAACTGGTGTAGATAGAACAGGACTTTTTTCCCAAAAAGGTAATGACGGTTTTGGTGATGGTGAATACAAAGAAGATTTTGCCAGAGATTTATATTATCAATTATCTAGCGGTGGTACTCATTTAAAATTCTCTGAATCTCATAGAGCAGTGGGGGTATCAGATTTTTATTCTAATGAATATGGTTTTACAGATTCTGACGGGCTTGTATTTGATATGCCTTTTTACTTTGGTATAGGTGCTTTCAATATGCCAATAAACTCTAACGGAAAAGTTTCTTTTGTTTCTTTTGCACTAGAAGATATGACTAGACCTGTTTGGGGAGGATTTGCTTATCCTGTTTTTGTGAGATGTAATAGTAATATGTTTAATTTTCAGATTCCAATGGATGAATATGATGCTAACAGGCATAGAAATATTGCACTATTTACTGTAAAGTTTACGGGAGTATGTGATTATACTGTTGAATTTAATGGTTTTTTAGATAAATAATTTTGTATTGAAGCAAGCAGGGGTATCTCATTTTTTTGAAGATAATAGTTGTAATTATTTGATATTATTTATAAAAAGTTGTTTAGTAAAGATACATGTTAAAAAAGTTATAAAAAATTTTTAATCAAGGTATAATACTGCAACAAAGCTGTATAACTATTAAATAATAAAAATTTTGTCCATAAAATTTTTATATAGGCATTTGGTCTCAGTAAATGTTTTCAGCCACCATTTTCTTTTTCTTCGTTACTCACTCAGAAAAGCAGGTGTCTTCGCTGGAGAAACCGCTCGCCACTATCACTAAATATGGCACCTTCTGTGCTTCCTAAGAGAGATTGAACATAAAGTATAAGTTTACACTTGCTTCTGTCCATTCAGAGTCTGCTTTTTAGGTGAAGGAGCTTATTAATCTTTTATTCAAAAAATATGTCCAGCTACGGTCGTTTGATTCCTTCCGATTTGTCGGAACGACCTTGCTTCGCAAAAAATACTCCCCTTGATTTTTTGAAATCACGAAAGCCCCGAGTAAATTCGATGCTTTCTTATGCTTCGTGATGGTGCATCCTGCACCTATCTTGTCTGTTCTGGGCGAAAGCGAAGAATCTAGAATATGCATATTTCTACTGTCTATAATAAATTAAAATATGGTAAATGTAGGGAATATCAATAATCTAGTTTCTTCAGCTCGTTTATTTCGCCTTAAGAGATACAGGACATCAGTAGAATATTATTCTAAACTTTCAAATTTCACATTGTATTTTCAAATAAAAATTAAAATGAGTTGCTTTTATCTGTTCATCTATGTTAAAGTGTAAAAGTTATAATTAAATAAAGGTAAGTAAATGAAAAGCCGTGTAATAAAAGTTGGCAGTGTATTAATTGGTGGCGGTAATCCTGTTTTATTGCAGTCTATGACAAACACTGATACCAGAGATGCTGTGGCTACTGTGCAGCAGATATTAGAGCTTGAAAAAGCAGGCTGTGAGATAATCCGCTGTGCAGTTCCTGATGAATTAGCTGCTAATGCATTAAAAGAAATAAAAGATAAAATACATATACCATTAATTGCAGATATCCATTTTGATTATAAATTAGCAGTTAAATCTGTAGAATCTGGTGCAGACTGTATTCGTATAAACCCTGGCAATCTTGGCGGATTTGAAAGGCTGAAAATAGTAACTGATGCAGTAAAAGCAGCAGGTGCTGCCATAAGAGTTGGTATAAATTCCGGCTCACTGGAAAAAGATATTCTTGCAAGCAGGGGTGTAACTGCTGAAGCTATTGTAGAATCAGCTTTAAGAAATATTAGATATTTATATGACTTAAATTTTGATAACTTTAAAGTATCATTAAAATCAAGCTCTGTGCCAATGACTATTCAAGCTTATAAGCTTTTTGCAGAACAGGATAACTCACCACTTCATGTTGGTGTAACAGAAGCAGGCACTCTTTTTACAGGTACTGTTAAATCTGCTGTTGGTATAGGCTCAATACTTTCTCTTGGGATAGGTGATACATTAAGGGTTTCATTAACTGGCGAGCCAATAGATGAAGTAAAAACTGGCTGGCAGATAGTGTCAGCACTTGATTTAAGAAGAAAAGGTCCTGAAATCATATCCTGCCCAACATGTGGAAGAACTGAAATTAATTTAATAGATTTAGCAAATAAAGTAGAAGATATGCTGCAAACATCAAAATCTCTTGTTACTATTGCTGTTATGGGTTGTGCTGTAAACGGTCCAGGGGAAGCACGAGAAGCTGATTATGGTATTGCTGGCGGCAAAGGTCAGGGGCTTATCTTTAAAAAAGGCGAGATTTTAAAAAAAGTAAATGAAGATATTTTATTAAAAGAGTTTGAAAATATTTTAAAAGAAGATGGAATAATATAAAATAATGAAAAAAATATATTTATTAGTCAGTATATTGATTATAGGCATAGTAATTATTGCCTGCCAGCCAAAAACTATGAAAAATAAATATAAATCAGTTATAATGAGTTCAAATGAAATTATAGATGATTTAGTGAAATCTATTGGCGGTAATTTTATTGAGACAAGTACAGCGATGAGAAAGGGAAATGACCCTCACTCATATACTGCCACAGAAAAAGATATTATTAGAATAACAGATTCATCACTTATTATATATAACGGCGGAAGTTTAGAAGGAAGATTAGAGTGGGCATTAAGTAAAATAGGCAATATTACTCCAGCAGTTTCTATTGTTGACTGTCTGCCGAAAGATAAGCTTATATATGATAAAGAAAAAAACAGTGATAAGGAATCAGTAAACCCGCACTTTTGGCATGACCCTGTATTATGGAAAACTGCGGCTCATTTTATTGCAGATAATCTTGCATCTATGAACAGTGTAAACCAGCAGATATATTTCCAAAATGAAGAAGTGTTTTTATATATATTAGATAGATTAAATAAATATATAAAAGACCAGATTCAAAAAATACCTGTGGAAAAGCGTATAATAGTAACAGAGCATGATGCTTTTGCGTATTTTGGCAGGGCTTATGGCTTTGAAACATATTATCTGCAGGGATCAAGTACAACAAGTGAAATATCATCTGCAGATATTAATGATTTAGCAGATGTATTAATAGAAAAAAATGTTACTACTTTATTTTTAGAAGCTACTTTGTCGGATAAAAATATTAGGCTTTTACAGTCTACATTAAAGGCAAGGGGGCATTTTGTAAAAATAGGTGGCACTCTTTATTCTGATACTCTTGGATATAATAATAACTATGAAGCTATGATGCGTCATAATATAGATACAATAGTAAACGCATTATCATCAAAATAAATATAATAATGGAAAATAATATGCTTAGAACTTATTCATCAAAAGAACATTTGGAGCAGTTAAATGTAGCTGTAAAAGTAGAAAATTTAACTGTGGAATATAACGGCAGAGCTACTCTTTTTAATATTAATTTAGATATTCCAAGTGGTGCATTAATGGCAGTGCTTGGTCCTAATAACTCAGGTAAAACTACTCTTTTAAAAACTATTGCGGGGATAAATAAACCATCTGCAGGAAATGTATATATATATTCAAGACCAACCCATGCACTAAAAAATGATATAGCTTATGTGCCTGCAAGAAACTTTGTAAACTGGGATTTCCCTATTAATGTTTATGATTTAGTGCTTATGGGTTCATATAATAGATTAAAAAAAGTAGAAGTACCAGGCACAAAAGATAAAATTTCTGCCCGTGAAGCTCTTGAAAGAGTGGGGCTTGATACTGCCAGCAAGAAAAGTATATGCGATTTATCGAGGGGCGAAAAACACAGAGCATTAATTGCAAGAGCATTGGTGCAGAATGCTGGAATTTATATAATGGATGAACCAATGATTGCAGCAGATGAAGAAAGTATTAATATTATTATTGATGTGCTGCAGGAATTAAGGCATAAGAAAAAAACAGTTATTGTTTCTCATTATGATTTTGTTACTATTCCTCGCTATTTTGATATGGTATCACTTTTAAATGTCCGTCTTATTGCAAGCGGCACAACTGAAGATGTATTAACAGAAGAAAATTTTGAAAAAACATATGGAATGCCTGCTGGTATGATAAAAAATATCCGTTTATATATGGAAGAAAGCCATGCTGGAAATAAGTAATTCATTTATTTTCCAAACTATGCTTAAAAGTAGTGTATTTCTTGGTATTAGTGCTGGTATGCTTGGTGTATTTATATCATATCAGAGAAGAAGTATAGAAATAAATGCACTATCTGCCGGTTCTTTTGTAGGCACACTGCTTTTATTTATTCTTTCAAGTCTTGGATTATCTATAAGTCCTTATATATTCAGTCAGGTAGATAAGTATATATATTCTTTTACAGGGTCTATTTTAGGCATATTAATAATGATAACAATATTGAATATACTTTATAAAACAAACAGACTTCATCCTCATATTATACAAAGCCTTATGACTGCTGTACTGCTTGGTGTGGGTATTACTCTTGTTACAAGTATCAGGCAGGCAGGTGGTGCATTAGATTCTGGTATAGATGTATATTTATTTGGAGAAACAACATCATTAACTGATGAAGAATTTTATTTTTTAAGAATAATTGCGGTAACAGTAATTATGCTGCTGCTTTTATTTTTCAGAAGGCTTCGTGTTGTAATTTTTAATGTGGATATTGCAAAAACAAGCCATTTCCATACTATGTTTTATGTGCATTTAATAAATGTATTTGTAGTGTGCCTTGTGGCTTTATCTGTAAAATTAATGGGAGTGTTTTTAGCTGTATCAATATTTTTAATACCAGCACTTACAGCAAGACTTTGGAGTAACAGACTTTTTATTATCACACTGCTGTCAGGCTTTTTTGGTGGATTAGGCGGCGGCATAGGGGCAGTAATTGCAGGAAATATAAGCCATGTTTCTTCTGGAATATCTATTACAGTAGTTCTTTCTATAATGTTTTTTATTTCACTGCTTATTGCACCATATAAAGGTCTGCTTGGTGTTTGGTTTAGGGGGAGAAAATAGTTATGTTTTCTATAGAATTTGAAATAGTTATAGTTATTATACTCTCTGCCATAACATGTTCTATACCGGGAGCTTTTTTAGTAATGCGTAAAAATTATTATGCAGCGGATACAACAAACCGTTCTGCTATGCTTGGTATTGCAGTTGCATTAATTTTTTCATCATACCTTTCTTCGCCACTTGTGATTATTTTAGGCTCACTTACTGCAGGGCTTGCCATGATTTTGATTAAAAAATTAAAAGATTTTACATCTTTCAGAGCAAAAGGTTTATCAATTATTATATCATCAGCTTTTTTATGCTTTGGTATACTGATTGCAGCAAATTTTTCTTTTAATAATACAATAAACTTTGATTTATCAATAATATATCTTGGAGAAACTGCTTTTACATACTTTAACAGGTTAAGAGTTTTTGGTGTAGATATAGGCTCTTATGCTCTTTATGCAGTTTCTCTTGTTTTAATTATTAATATTGTAATAGTTATGGTATTTTATAAGGAATTTAAAATAGATGGTGTTGATAAAAACTATGCTTCTTCTATTGAAATGAAAGAAAGCACTATTGACTATCTTCTTTTAATTATGACATCATTAAGTGTATCTGTATCATTTCAGACAGCTGGTATATTTATGACTTCGGCTTTTATTTTAGGGCCTGCTGCAACTGCTCTTTTTTATACAAAGCGGCTTTCTACATTAGCATTTATTTCTGTATTTATATCATCTGTTGCCTGTCTTGCTGGTTTTGGAATAGCTTGGCCTAATGAAGTATCTATTTCTGGTACAATTGTATCATTTATAGGTATTTTATTTATTGTATCTGTATTATTTTCTCCAGAAGAAGGCATTTTAAAAAAACATTTTGATAATCTTACTACACAAAAAAGACTTGAAGAATATATTATTATGGATATATTAAATTCAGAAATTATAGACTGTAGAGAAAAAAATATTAATGAGGAGATTTCATCTTCTTTAAAATGGAAGTTAATGAAAGTATCTTATATTATGAATAAATTAAAAGCAGAAAATAAAATAGAAACAGTGCAGTATAAAGTTCAGCTGACAGAAGAAGGAAAATCAATACTTAATAAGTTTCTCTCAGCTCAGCACTGTTTCCATTAATTATAAGGAGTAAAAAATGGCTGAAATTAGATTAGCTAAATTAGTTAGCGGTGATTTTATAATAGGCGTTAACGATGAAGAAAAAAAAGGAATTAAAAATATAGGCTCATTACAGTTTGTGCCTGCGGAGACTGGCGGTATGTCTGTTGCATTAATACCTTTTGGATTTCCTTTTGAAAACGAATTTACAGGGTTTGTTGCTCAGGACAAAATAATATATGAAATAGAAAAAGTGCCTGAAGATTTACAAAACAAATATACTGAGGCTACTTCTAATATTAAACTTATTTCTGGCTCAAATAACGGCAATATTATTTTATAACTATTTATATAAAGTTCAAAGTTAATATTATGAAAAAAAACTGGCAGTTTATAAAAGAAGAAAACGCATACAGTGATAACATTCTTTCTATCAGACACTTAGAATATTATTATAAAGTGGCTGATAAATCTATGGTATTTACTGTGCAGGATATGAGCAGCTGGGCAATAATTGTGCCTGTTACAAAAGATGGCGAGTTTATATTGGTTCGTCAGTTCAGAGCAGGCACAAACTCTGATACTTTAGAGTTTCCCGGCGGCAGTATTGATAAAGATGAAGATATTGTGCATGCAGCAGCAAGAGAGCTGCAGGAAGAAACTGGAGCAGTGTCTGGTAAAATTATTCCCCTTGGTGTAATTGATCCAAACCCTGCGTTTATGACTAATAAGTGCAATGTTTTTGCAGCTCTTGACTGCACATTTGACGGCAGTCAGCAGCTTGATTTATTTGAAGATACTGAGCCTTTAACAGTAAAAGAAGATAAACTTAGAGAAATGCTTAAATCTGGCGAATTTTCTCAAAGTTTATCTATTGCTGCTTACTCTCTTTATAAAACTAATCTGTAATGCGCGGCTTATATATACATATTCCGTTCTGTAACAGTTTGTGTCCATACTGTAGTTTTTATTCTGAAAAAAATGCAGATGAAAGCATAAAAGAAAAGTATGTTGATGCATTAATTACAGAAATATCAACACTTGAAAATAAGCAGTTTGATACTATATATATTGGCGGCGGCACTCCGTCTTCGCTTAATTACAGGCTTTTAGGGAAGTTGGTTGATAATATCATAAAATTAATTAATTATAAAAGTGTGGAATGGACAATTGAAGCAAATCCAGAAAGCACTGATAATAATTTTATATCTCTGATAAAATCAAGCCCTGTATCAAGAGTTTCTCTTGGTGTGCAGAGCTTTGATGATGATGTTTTAAAGCTTTTAGGTCGTCTTCATAATGCTGCAAAAGCCCTTAAGGCAGCAGAAAAAATATTAGCAGCAGGAAAACAGCTTAATATGGATATGATTTACGATATTCCATATACTGAAAGTAAAAAAAGTATATCAACTTTATATAAAATTATTTCCATTCATCCTCACCACATATCTGCTTATTCTTATGACTGTTCAGATACTCTCTATTTAAACGATGGTGTGAAGGATGATGAAACTTTTTTTGAAGAGGTAGAAAATATATGCCTTGAAAATGGATATTATAAATATGAAACATCAAACTTTTCACTTCCTGATATGCACAGCAGACATAACTGCCTTTACTGGCAGGGGGAAGAATATTTGGGCATAGGATCTGCTGCTCATTCTATGGTTTTACTTGAAGAAAATAAAAGAAAAAGGTATAATCATAAGACGAGTATTGAAGAATATATAAAAAATCCATATAATATTGATAATCAGGAAATAATCTCAGCAAGCGATGCATTATTAGAAGATATTATTTTTGGTCTTCGTATGAAAAAGGGTATAAATTTATATAATCTTGAAAAAAAGTTTGGCAAAATTAATAAAAGTTTGCTAAATAAAATAGAAACAAACATTAATTATGGACTACTTGAAAAGGATGGTATATGGCTGAAAACAACACAAAAAGGAAGTTTAGTGCTGGAATCTTTGTCATGCTCTCTGCTGCCTTAATAATACTTGTTTCTGGTTATTATCAGAATGCAGTATCAGGATGTGCAGGCGATTGTATGACATGCCACCCAAAATTAATTGGTGATATTAACCATTTATCCTTAACAACATGTATAAAATGTCATAAACCTGTTGCAGATAAAGCATTTTCTTTATCTCAAGGAGGATGTGGGGATAGATGTTTTCAGTGTCATGCAGAATGGCCAAAAGATGGTAATCATGCATCTTTAAATACATGCTTAAACTGTCATGAGAAATAAATTTTCTATTTAATTATCACTGCATTATGCAGCTTAATTTGATTTATATTACTTTTTCAGCATAATATATTTGCTGATTTATGAGGGTATTGTTATAAAACGAGTATTTAAGTTAATGTGGCCTTATTTTAAACCATATAAGGTTTTTCTTGTTATTGCTGTTGCAGCTTCTCTTATTACTGCCTCTACTAATGGTGCACTTGCTGTTGCTGTAAAATATGTACTAGACAGCATTTTTATTGCTAAAAATTATACATATCTTTTTGTGCTGCCTTTTGCAGTTATGCTTATATATGTGGCAAAAAGCGGCTTTTTATTTTTACAGGGTTTTTTAATGAACTTTATAGGTAACAAGGTTATTGAAAAATTAAGAAATGAAACCTTTGAAAAAATGATACATCTGCCTGTAAAATATTATGCAGAAGAATCAACTGGTGCATTAATGAGCCGTGTTACAAACGATATTAATTTAGTGCAGTCATCTATTCCTACCATTATAAATATGCTGCGTGCTGTTGTAACAATGATAGGGCTTATTGGTGTTATTATATATATGAACTGGCAGCTTGCACTTGTTGCTATAGTTTTATATCCAATATTTATATACCCGCTTAGCATAATAAGTAAAAAATTAAGAAAATACAGCACAAGAGGTCAGGAAAGTATGGGTATCTTAACAAGTGTGCTGCAGGAATCTTTCAGCGGTGTGCGTGTAGTAAAAGCTTTTGTTGCAGAAGATAAAGAAATAGAAAGGTTTGAAAAAGCCAATGCAATTACTATAAAATATGCAAATAAAAGTGTTTTAGCTGGCAACCTTGCATCTCCATTAACAGAAGCTTTAGGCTCTGTTGGTATTGCAGCTGTTCTTTTTATTGGCGGTTATCAGGTTATTAATGGCACTGTTACAACAGGTGAATTTTTTGCCTTTTTGGCTGCTCTTATTCAAATTTATGAGCCAGTAAAACTTTTTGCATCATCAAATAACGCACTGCAGGCTGCAGTTGCTGCAAGCAACAGAGTATTTGCAATGTTTAAAGAAAGCGATGAAGTTATTGAAAATAAAGGCACAAAACAGTGTGATGCAGAAAATAAAGATATAGAATTTAAGAATGTTTCGTTTATATATAAAGATGATATATATGCTTTAAAAAATATATCATTTAAAGTGCATGCAGGTTCAACAGTAGCTTTTGTTGGTCCATCTGGTGCAGGGAAAACTACTATGGCTCATTTAATACCTAGGTTTTATGATGTAACAGGTGGACAAATCTTAATTGATAATGTAGATATAAGAGATTATGATTTATTTTCTCTCCGTCATAATATTAGCATAGTTTCTCAGGATGCTTTTTTATTTAATGATACAATAAGAAATAACATAAGCTACAGCAAAGAAAGTGCAGCAGAAGAAGAAATAAAAGCTGCTGCGAAGGCTGCCTATGCTGATGAATTTATAGAAAATTTTCCAGAAAAATATGATACATTATGTGGTGAGCGTGGAGTAAAACTTTCTGGCGGTCAGAAACAGCGTATTACTATTGCAAGAGCACTGCTTAAAAATCCTGCAATATTAATACTTGATGAAGCTACAAGTGCTCTTGATACAGAAAGTGAGCGTGTTGTGCAGAAAGCTCTTGATAACTTAATGAAGGGAAGAACTTCTTTTGTAGTAGCTCACAGATTAAGCACTATTTTAAACGCTGATATGATTGTAGTATTTAATAAGGGTGGTGTGGAAGCAATAGGCAGGCATGAAGAAATAATTAGAACTTCCCCTACATATAAAAAACTTTATGAAATGCAGTTTAAAGCAGAAGAATAAGAGCATATAATGTTTACATTCTGCCAAAGAAAAATAAAAACACCAAAAAATATTATTATTGCAAGGACTGATAAAATAGGAGATTTAGTTCTTTCTATTCCTGCTATATCTATGGTTAAAAAAATGTATCCTGAAAGCAAACTTTATGTACTTGCGAGAAGATATAATGCAGAAATAGTAAAAGGATTTCCATTTATTGATGGTGTAATATCTATTGATGTTTATAATGAAGAACAGTTGACTGCAAAAATAAAACAGATAAATGCAGATGTTTTTATTGCTCTTTATTCTAACAGTCAGATATTAAAACTGGCGTTAAAAAGCGGAGCAAAATACAGAATAGGTCCATTATCTAAACCTTTTTCATGGTTTGTTTATAATAAAGGTATAAGACAGCACCGATCAGAATCAGTGAAAAATGAAGCTGAATATAATCTTGATTTAGTAAGGCACATGGATAAAGAGCTTTTTGCAAGCCAGAAAATAACTATTGATAAAATACCTTATGGCAAACTTAACCATAATAAAATAGTTTCTTTTTTAGATGCAAATAGTATTTATAATTATATAGTAGTTCATCCGTTTTCAGGCGGATCTACTAAAAATTTTCGGATAGATGAATATATCAAGCTTATTAATAAAATCCATGAACAATGGCCTGATAAAAAGGTAGTTATATCATCATCAGAAAGTGATATAAATGATGCAGAATATATTGTGCAGCACTGCAGCAATACTTATGTATATACTGCGAAATCTATTTTAGAGCTGGCAGCATTAATTGATAAATGCAGGCTTTATATTGGAGCAAGCACAGGGCCAAGCCATATTGCAGGTAATCTGGGTAAAAAATGTGTATGTATTTATCCTGCATATAAATTTTTATCTCATACCCGCTGGGGACTTTATGGCAACGATACAAATACTACTTATATAGTGCCTGACATTAATAATGTAGAGCAGGATTATAAATCAAAAGTATTTTCAAATATTACTGATGATATAATAGACAAAGCTGCAGAAAAAGCTTTGGAGAAACTTTATGGCGGGGCTTAATTTATCTGTTGCATTAATTGTTTATAATGAAGAAGAACGGCTTGCAAAAACACTAGAAAGTATAAAAGATATTGCATCAGAAATTATTGTTATAGACAGTAATTCTACAGATAATACATGTGCAATTGCTGAAAGCTATGGTGCAAAAATATATAATGAAGAATGGCGTGGCTTTGTTGAGCAGAAAAATTCTCTTACTAAAAAATGTACAAAAGAGTATATTTTATACCTTGATGCAGATGAAGTAGTAGGTTATGAGTTAAAAAAAGCTATAATAGATGCCGTAATGAGTGGCAAATCAGATGGCTGTTACATAAGGCGTAAAACTCATTATCTTGGAAGACTGCTTAATTATTCATGGCAGAAAGATGAAAAACTAAGGCTTGTCAAATCATCTGCAAATCCTTTATGGGTAGGTGAGATAGTCCATGAAGAACTTAAAATTAATGGCAGAATTTCCCATTTAGCTGGATATATTATACATTATTCATACAGAGATATTGATGACCATTTTAAAAGAACTATCCGTTATGCTCATCTTAGTGCAGAAAGTTATTATAAAAAAGGTAAAAAGTTTAAGTTAAGCAAGATGATTTTCAGCCCTTTTATAGCTTTTGTGAAAATCTATATAATTAAGGGCGGTTTTTTAGACGGGATACCAGGCTTTATTGCTGGTGTAAGTGCTTATGTTTATGGTTTTTTAAAATATGCTTTTTTATGGGATATTATAAGAGTTAACAAAAATAAGGATTTAGATAAATGATAAATCATGGGATTAAAACTATATCTGTTGGCAATATTGTAATGGGTGGAGCAGGAAAAACACCTCATACATTAATGATAGCAGAGGAATTAATAAAAAAAGGTGAAAAAACAGCAATATTATCATTAGGTTATAAAGGTAAAATTGGTTATGATGTAACCGTTATAAGTGACGGTGAAGGCAACTTTTTTCATCATCCTCCAATGGCTGCCGATGAACCTTATATGATGGCAAAAAATCTTCCATATGCAGTTGTGATTACTGGTAAAAAAAGAGAACAGTCTTTAGAGCTT
>CAJUJZ010000059.1 GCA_910586745.1 uncultured Mucispirillum sp.
TTAATAATTCCGGGGTTTGCTTTTCCTTGAGTAGCTTTCATAGCCTGACCAACAAAAAAGCCAAAAAGCTTTTCTTTGCCGGCTTTATAGTCTTCTACATTTTTAGGGTTATCAGCAATAATTTTATCAATAATTTTTTCTATTTCTTTTGTATCAGATACCTGTTTTAAGCCTTTTTCTTCAATAATAGCTTCTGGGTCTTTATCAGTTTCTTCAATCATAGGTAAAAGCTCTTTAGCTATTCTTAAGCCTATTGTGCCATCTTCTACTAATGCAGTAATTCTGCCTAAACGAGAAGCAGTAGTTTTTAAATCTCTGATATTTTCTATCTGTTTTTCCCCCATTATAGCAGCAAGCTCAACAAGTATTAATGCAGCGGCTTTTTTCGCATCACTGCCTTTTTCTTTAACAGCTTCTTCAAAATATTCTGCAACAGATTTTTCTGAAACAAGCCTTTTAGCATCATCTTCGCTTAATTTATAATCTATCATAAAGCGTTTAGATTTTTCATCAGGCATTTCAGGCATACTGCTTTTTACTTTTTCAAGAAGTTCATCAGTAACTATTAAAGGAAATGCTAAATCTGGGTCTGGAAAATATCTGTAATCATTTGCATTTTCTTTACCACGCATACTTCTTGTTTCTTTTTTATGAGCATTAAAAAGCCTTGTTTCCTGATATATCTCTTCGCCGTTATCATAAGCATCTACATGGCGGTTTGCCTCATATTCAACAGCCTGCATAAGATATCGGATAGAGTTAACATTTTTAATTTCGCATCTTGTTCTAAGTTCAGTAGAGCCAACAGGTCTTACAGATACATTGGCATCACATCTCATAGAGCCTTCATTCATATTACCGTCGCATGTTTCAAGATAGCGGACAATGCTTCTTAATTTAGTAAGGTATGCACCAGCTTCAAAAGGTGAGCTCATATCCGGTTTTGAGACAATCTCCATTAACGCAACACCAGAACGGTTTAAATCTATACAGCTTTTTCCAGGAAGCATATCATGTATAGATTTACCAGCATCCTGCTCTAAATGCAGCCTTTCTATACCTATTTTTTTAGTTGAACCATCTTCAAGCTCTATTTCAAGATATCCGTTGCCAACTATTGGTTTATCAAACTGGCTTATTTGATAGCCCTGTGGTAAGTCTGCATAAAAATAGTTTTTTCTTGCAAAAATAGATTCTTTATTGATAACTGCATTTAAGCCAAGCCCTGTTTTTACAGCCTGTTCTACACAAAATTTATTTACAACTGGAAGCATTCCGGGAAAACCCGCATCAATAAATGCTACATGGTCATTAGGTGTACCGCCGCTTGCTGCACTTGCACCAGAAAAAAGTTTTGCATTTGATATAACCTGACAGTGAACTTCAAGGCCTATTACTACTTCCCAGTCGCATGTTCTTCCTTTTATTATATAACTCATTATTTTCTGCTCCAACTATTATTTTGCTCCAGTACATAAGCTCCTTTAAAAAGAGTTTCTTCATCAAAATCTTTACCAATAAGCTGTAAACCAATAGGCAGTCCATTTGCTGCTGTTTTTACAGGAACTGATATTGCAGGAAGTTTTGCTAAGTTTACTGGAACTGTAAAGGCATCCTGCAGATAGTTTGTAACTGGGTCAAATGTTTTACTTTCTTCTATTGTAAAAGCTGTTGTAGGTGCAACTGGTGTAAGTATTGCATCTACTTCTTTAAATGCATTAATATAATCCTGTCTTATAAGTTTACGCACATTTAATGCTTTTAAATAATACGCATCATAATATCCTGCAGAAAGAACATAAGTGCCTATCATAATACGCCTTTTCACTTCTGCACCAAACCCAGCACTTCTTGTATTTTCATACATTTCATCAAGAGATGAGCCATCTACTCTTAAACCAAAACGAACACCGTCATATCTTGCTAAGTTAGATGATGCCTCAGCTGGTGCAATAATATAGTATGCAGCAAGAGCATATTTCATATTAGGAAGTGATATTTCTTGTACTTCTGCTCCTGCTTTTTCTAGTATTTCTTTACCTTCATGCCATGCAGCAGAGATTTCTGCATTTAAGTCATTATTTAAAAATTCTTTAGGCATACCAATTTTTAAGCCTTTCACACCATTTTTAAGTGCTGCTCTAAAATCTGGCACTGCTGCACCTGCACTTGTAGAATCAAACTCATCAAATCCTGCCATTTTTTCAAGCATAATAGCGGCATCTTCTACAGTTTTAGTCATAGGGCCTGCCTGGTCAAGTGATGAAGCATAAGCAATAATACCATAACGAGAACATCTGCCGTAAGTTGGCTTAATACCAACGATACCGCAGAATGCAGCAGGCTGACGAATAGAGCCGCCTGTATCTGTTCCTGTTGCACCAGCACACATATATGCAGCAACTGCAGCAGCTGAACCGCCAGATGAACCACCAGTTACTACTTCTGCTCCGTCCTGCCTTTTAACCGGGTTTACAGTCTGACCAAAATAACTCGTTAAGTTAGCACCACCCATTGCAAATTCATCAAGGTTTGTTTTACCAATAAAAACACTACCAGCCTGTAAAAGTTTTGATGTAACAGTAGATTCATAAGGCGGCACAAAATTTTCTAATATTCTGCTTGCAGCAGTAGTTCTAATATTTTCTGTGCAGAATAAGTCTTTAATACCAAGAGGAACACCATCTAAATCAGAAAGTCTTTCTCCTTTTGATATTCTTTTATCACTCTCTAGTGCCTGTTTTAAAGCATGCTCTGCAGTTTCTGTAATAAAGGCATTGTATTTTCTGCCTTTTTCCATATTTTCTATATAAGCTTTTGTTACTTCTGTTGAAGAAAACTCTTT
The DNA here is from genome assembly GCA_910586745.1 of uncultured Mucispirillum sp. Taxonomy (GTDB): domain Bacteria; phylum Chrysiogenota; class Deferribacteres; order Deferribacterales; family Mucispirillaceae; genus Mucispirillum. The sequence continues at coordinate 2,846 of CAJUJZ010000059.1, forward strand.
ATTATTAAAGCCTTTTGAAAGTTCTGCTATTGACAATAATGTTAAATCGGCCATTATTCCACCACCTTAGGAACAGTAAAAAAATGCTCGTATGGCTCAGTTGCATTTTTCATAAGTTTTTCTGATAAATTTCCAACAGTAACTTTATCTTCACGCTGTCTTAATGGGGCAGTCTCTTCAGCTCCAGCAATAGAAGAAGTATCTGCACTTTGTAAAATATCCATCCATTTTAAAATGTCATTTAAGTCTTTTGCCATACTGTCTACGCCGCTTTCATCAAATTTTAAGCGAGCAAGTTTGGCAATATGATTAATTTCTTTTGCGTCCATAACCTTTCCTTTTATAATTTTTAGCAATGTAATATTACACAAGTTTTTGCATATTGAAAAGAAAGAATTTATCTGTAAAGCCAAAATCTTACTAATTTCTCTTTATTTCCTTTTGGAAAAAACCGTAACTTATTATCAAAAAAAGAATATTTTTTATATATATGCTTTTGGTGAGAAAATGTTTCAAAGCTGTATTTTCCATGATATGCACCTATTCCGCTTGCTCCAACTCCGCCAAAAGGTGCATTATTGTTTGTAATATGCATTATTACATCATTTACTGCTCCACCACCAAAAGATATATTATTTATTATTTTAGCTTCTAATGCCTTATCCTGAGCAAAAATATATAATGCTAAAGGTTTTTCCAGTGTTTTAAACTGTTCTGTTACATCATCAATATTAGTATATTCTATAACAGGTAGAATTGGTGCAAAAATTTCTTCCTGCATAACTCTGTCACAGTATGATACATTATCCATAATAGTTAAATCTATTTTTAATTTCTGCATATCTGTTAATCCGCCAAAAACTACCTTTGAGCTGTCTATAAGACGGGCTGCCCTTTCAAAATGCCTTTTTGATATAATTTTAGGAAATTCTTCATGTTCTGAGGAATGTGCTCCAAAAAGCATAGAGCTTTCTGCAATCATAGCTCCTATTAATTCACTTTTTACTCTTGAATGGCATAAAATGTAATCAGGTGCTACACAAGTCTGACCAGCATTTAAAACTTTACCCCATATTATTTTTTTGGCAGTATCTTTTATATCTGCACTTAAATCAACAATACATGGGCTTTTACCGCCTAACTCTAATGTAACAGGTGTTAAGTTGCTGCTTGCTGATTTCATTACTATTTTACCAACATTCTGATTGCCTGTGAAAAATATATAATCAAACCTTTCTAAAAGCAGAGCAGCTCCAGCAACAGCATCACCCCTTACTACTCTTACATATTCTCTTGGAAATGTTTCGTTAATTATTTGAGAAAGTATTAATGATGTATTTTCAGAAAATTCTGAAAGCTTAACTACTGCACAGTTGCCTGCCGCGATTGCTGCAATTAATGGCGATAAAGTAAGCTGCACTGGATAATTCCATGGTGATATAATTAACACCACACCGTAAGGCTCATAATGAATATGGCTTCTTCCCGGCTGCATAGTCAATGGTACTTTCACTTTTTTAGGAGAGCTTAGTTTTTTAAGATTTTTAATATAATAATTTAATTCTTCCATAACCATGCCTGTTTCTGTCATAACAGCTTCAAAGGAAGATTTATTTAAATCATCATATAAAGCCTGTAAAAGTGCTTCATCATATTTAAGCAGTGTTTTTTTCAAGGCTTTTAACTGCTCCAGCCTGTATTTTATACTTAAAGTCTCCCCACTTTTAAAATATTCCCGCATAGCAGGTACAATATTATTCATAAGTTGCTCCACATATATGAACATTTATTGTAAAGTATTATAAATAAATAATCAAGAATTTAGATAAAAAGACAAATCACTTGTAAAAGAGAAATGTTTAATTTAAGTGCCAGTTTTTATATTATTTTTACAGGTAATTTATTGACTTTTTCTATTTTACAGTGAAAAAATACATCAAAAGTCAAAGTAGTATTATAAAAAAAAGTAAAAAAATTAATAGAAGTCAGCAGGATAAAATCTGCTGACTTTTTTAATTTTCATTCACACATATTTCGCCGTTTTTAACAGCTATTATAGTTCTGATTAATACAATAAGTATTAAGATAGATGTCATAATCAATGAAGCATAGCCAAGCAGCTTAAATGTTAAATATTCAAAGCTTGTTTTTTCATATACAGTAATAATTGCCATAGTTAATGCTGCCATTGGGAAAGTAAATGCCCACCAGGATATAAAAAACTTAATTTTATAGAAATTTTTAATTAATGCTAAAAGTATTAATCCAAAAGTTAAAGCTACATTAAAAAGGATAACTGCAAACATATCATAAGCACCCTGCAGTTTTAAATAGCTAAGCATTCCAACAGATGGTGGAGCTATAAATATTGCAAGGGTTGGTAAGAATTTCTGTGCAAGCATACCATGGAAAATAATTCTGTTAAAAAGAATTGCTGTTAATATTATCCAAAAGAAAATACCAAGAGAGAAAAAGAAATCAAGCAGATAAATATCAGCAAACCCTTCCCCTGCAATTGGAACTATAATATTACCTACAACTGGAATAAACCAGGCTGGGTTTGAGTGAGCAAGTTCAATATTTTTATTAAGCCAGTATGTTATAGTATAAAATGTAAAAAATGTCTGCAAACCTGTACCTATTACAAAAAGTGGGAATGCAATATTTTCATATTCATGGAAAACTATAGATTGCAAAAGCATTGATATAGATATTGCTGCAAAAAAGTTCACTCTAACTGGGTGTTTTATTTCTTTTTTCACTTCATCAGGATATTTAAAAAGTTTTACAATATATATTAATGCGATACTTACAGCAAGACATGCAGTAATATATGATAGTGTCTGATAGATTATTTCAGGCAGTAAAAAAACTTCACTTGCTTTTTTATAAGCAAGAGTAATACCTGAAAACCCCATTATAACTGCAAACATCATAACAGGAAAAAATTGTAAACGAGAAGAATTTGTTTCTTTTTGCATTTCACTCATTTTATCACTTCCATACAATCTTATTAAAAAGACTTCTTTTGTCTGAATATACTCTTTTTATAAAATAAAACAAGAGTAAAATTTAATTTTTGTATAATTATATCATTATATTATTATCTTAAATTAATTCTTACAAAATTTTCTGCCTTTTCAATACTGATAAGCACTTTTTCATAAGGTGGAAGTTCTGAATATGAGCCAAAAAAATTATTAGAAAATCCAAACTTTTCTATTGGGTGGTTTGCTGCATTTAAATCAAGTACTTTATTTTCATTTGCATCATGAAAAATTTTTACAGCATAAATACCCTTTGGTATAGTTATTTTTGCAGTAACAGTATTTTTTTTAGCTGGGAAGAAAAAAGCATAAGGAACAGGCACACTGCCTAAAAATTCCTGCTGATTTCTGCATAAATGTATCATAATATTACCAGTTGATGTTTCAATATTATTTACTTCAAGCACCATTACTACTCTTTCATCTTCTGCAAAAGCATATATACTTTGAAAAAGCAGTAAAGTAATTATTATTAATTTTATATATTTCATTAATTAATCTTCCATATCATAAGTCTGTATTTTTTTATGCAGTGTATTTCTGTTTATCCTAATAAGCTGAGCAGCCTGCGACCTGTTGCCTTTTGTCATATCAAGTGCTGCTTGAATTAAAGGTCTTTCTACAGCTTTGCAGTATTCTTCATAAGGGTTAATAGCTTCAGAATGGATACCACTTTCTAATAAACCACGGGCAAATTTATATAATTCATCAAGAGTATTTCTGCCTGCTTCAATAAATCCCTGTTTTCTTCTAACATCCTTTGGTAAAGATGATAATACTATCACACCACTGCTTGTATGGTTTACTGCATGATATATAGTATTAACAAGCTGTCGGACATTACCAGGCCAGTCATAACTTTGCAGAGTTTCTTCTGCTTCTTCTGATATTGGGATACTTTTTTTGCCAAAATATCCTAAATCACGCATTATAATTCTTATTAAATCTTCAATATCCTCTTTCCTTTCCCTTAATGGCGGTATATTTATAATAATAGCAAAGCTGTCCTTTAATCTTTGGTTGAATCTTTGCTGGCGAGAAAGCTCTGTTAAGTTCCTGTTAGTAGAAGATATAAACCGTGGTGAATACATACCTAATTCCTGCTCTATTTTAATAATGGAATTAAGCAGATATTCCTGCAGTTTTGCATTAGCTGAGGCAATATCTGAAATATAAACTGTACCTTTTTCTGCCTTTTTAAAGTAGTCGTATACTTTACTAAAGCCAAGTGAACCTACTACATCATTTAATTCTACAGGGTTTACTATTACAAAATCACCAGTTCTGCCGCTTTGACTGTGAATATATTCTGCCAGCCTGTCTTTGCCGCAGCCGTCCTCACCTGTAATATGTATACTTACATCAATAGGTGCAACAACTTCCACTAAATCATATATTTTTTTCATTTTTGCAGAATTATTTACAATATTTCTGCTTTTATATTTAGCAGTATGTTGTTCTTCTACTGCCTGCAAATTGTCCTGATTAGTTTTCTCTATATTTTCATTATCCATAAGCACTACTTTTTAAAATTGTATTCAGCAGGTTTATTACTGCTGTCTACTGGATAAATAGAATATCCAAGATTTCCAGTAATAGAATCAGTAATCTCATGTGTATCATTATTTACTTTAAAATAAGTCGCATTTACTGGTGCAGGGAAAAGTGCAAGAGGCACTTTTTCATTTATGCTTTTAAAGTAATCTATAAATATATACTGTGCTGTATTTCCACCAACAGCATAAGACCCCATTTTTCTATAATCATCATAACCAACCCATGCAACAGTTACATGGTTTGGAAGAACACCAGCAAACCAGCCATCTTTTGAATCATTTGATGTTCCAGTTTTTCCACCAATCATTCTGTTTACAGCATTTCTTGTTTTCCATGCACCGCCTTTTTCTACAACCCTTACTATACTGTCAGTAATTAATGAGGCAGATTTTTCATCAAGCACACGAGTCATTTCTGGCTGCTGAAATTCAAATAAAGTTTTGTTATCTATATCTGCTACTCTTGTAACAAAAAATGGTTTTGAAGGACGCATACCCTGATTTGCAAAAGTAGAATATGCAGTAGCAAGCTCTAATGGAGATGCTGATAAGCTGCCAATACTTACAGATAAATCAACAGGAATTTCACCTGTAAAACCAAACATTTTTGCATATCTAATAATTTTTTTAATACCTATTTTCTGTGCAAGTTTAATAGTTACTGAGTTATTTGATACCTGTAATGCTCTTTCAAGAGTTATCTCTCCCATAAACTGACCATCAAAGTTTTTCGGACGCCAGTCTTCTTCCCCTTTTTTTTCACTTTCATGAATAACTGGTGTATCATAGAAAATACTCATAGGATAATAACCACTTTCATAAGCTGCAGCATACACAAGTGGTTTAAATGTACTACCTACCTGTCTTCTTGCCTGCACTGCCCTGTTAAAGAAAGATTTAAAATATGACATACCGCCTGCCATTGCATATATTTCACCAGTCTGTGGGTTCATAGATACAACAGCACCTTCTAAATCAGGATCCTGCTCAATCATATATACACCTGTTGAAACATTATCTTTTAATACAGGGGAAACATATATCATATCATCAAAAGCAAAAATATCTAAAAATGTTTTCGCTTTTCTATTGTTTGTTATCCAGTTATTTTCTTTAAAATTAACTAAACCTTCTGAGCCATCACTTAATTTAATCTTTAAAGTATTTTTTGCAGCTTCAGTAATAACAGCTTTTTGATATCCTAAATCTTTTAAATAGCCTGGCACATCATTATCAAGACGCACATATTTTACTGTGCTGTTATCAGTTTCTTCACTGACTACCGCATTATCTGCAGCATCTTCTGCCTGCTCTACATCTGTTTCATCTTCTACTAAAATTTTACCAAGCGGGCCTGTATATCCTTCTCTTTTTGCAATACTCATTAAGTTTTTAATCAATGCTTCTTCTGCAGCTATCTGATAATCCAAGTTTAATGTAGTAAATACTTTAATACCTTTATTTTGTGCATCCTCTATTTTTAAATCTTCTTCTATGTATTTATGAATAAAATCCATAAAATAGCCTGCATAACGCAGTCTTAAAGGTATACTTTCTGCCAGCTTTACAGTTTCATTTACTGACTTTTCATATTCTTCCTGAGTAATGTATTCTACTTCTAACATTCTTTTTAATACATGGTTTCTTCTAGCTACCGCTCTTTTCATATTTAAATGTGGGGCATAAATAGATGGTCCTTTTGGAATACCTGCAATCATGGCAGCTTCTGCAATAGTTAAATCTTTTACATCTTTTTTGCCAAAATAGTTAATTGCTGCAGCCTGAATACCATAAGCACCACGACCAAAATTTACCTGATTTAAGTATAACTCTAATATTTTTTCCTTGCTTAATTCTTTATCAAGTCTGTATGCAATAATGACTTCTTTTATTTTACGCTTTAATTTTCTTTCTGGGGAGAGGTATATTACTTTTACAAGCTGCTGAGTTAATGTAGAGCCACCCTCTACCATTCTGCCTGCTTTAATGTTTGATACCATAGCACGAGCAATACCCCAAGGGTCAATACCACTGTGCTCATAAAATCTTGCATCTTCAACAGCTACTACAGCCTGATAAACATATGGTGGCATTTGGTCAATAGATATAGGATAGCGTCTTTCTGCTCCAAGCTCTGCAATAATATTACCTTTGGCATCGTAAACTACCATTGGTTCTGTATATTTAAATTTGCTGAATTCATCAGTAGAAGGCAGCTCCAGACTTAACACATAAATATACACTATAATAGATACAAGACCTATTATTCCAAGAGCAAATAATGTACCTATAATATATAAAATAATACGCAGTTTAGTGTGTTTTTTTGGGTTTTTATTATTGTCATTATTATTTGCAATACTATTTAATTCTTCTGCCAGTAATGGTATATTATTTTCATTATTATTGAACTTATTTTCTGACATTACTTACTCCATATTATCTATTTTTTAGCTTTTAATTCAAATATTAAATCTCTTAATTTAGCAGCTGTTTCAAAGTCTAAATCATCACTTGCTTTATACATTTTCTTTTCAAGCATTTCAATATCTTTATCTGTTTTACCGCTTAATTTTACATCAAAACTGTCACGCATTTCAACTGTAAAATAATCTTTTTCATAAATAGATGATAGAATATCACTAATTGCACTTTTTACTGTTTCTGGCGTTATTCCATGGGCTTCATTATATGTTTTCTGCTTTGCTCTGCGTCTTGCAGTTTCATCTATTGTCTGCTGCATTGCTCCGCTTATTTTATCACCGTAAAAGATAGCTCTGCCATCTGCATTTCTTGCAGCACGGCCTATAGTCTGGATAAGTGATTTTGTAGAGCGTAAAAACCCTTCCTTATCAGCATCAAGTATAGCCACCAGCTTTACTTCTGGAATATCTAAGCCTTCACGCAGAAGGTTAATGCCTACAAGTACATCAAATTCACCAAGACGAAGTGATTTTATTATTTTTATACGCTGCAAAGTATCTATTTCTGAATGCAGATACTCCACTTTTATGCCCATATCTTTATAATATCTTGTTAATTCTTCTGCCATTCTTTTAGTAAGTGTAGTAACAAGCACTCTGCCGCCCTCACTTGTTACTTTTAATATTTCTGCATACAAGTCATCTACCTGAGTTCTTGCAGGGCGCACTTCTATTTCTGGGTCCATTAGTCCTGTAGGTCTGATAATCTGTTCAGCTATTACCCCGTGAGCCTGCTCTATTTCATATCTGTCTGGTGTGGCACTTACATATAAAACATTATTTATACGGCTGTCAAATTCATCAAACTTTAAAGGTCTGTTATCAAGTGCTACAGGCAGACGAAAACCAAAATCTACTAATGTCATTTTTCGTGACCTGTCACCATTATACATTCCACGCACCTGTGGGATTGTGATATGGCTTTCATCTATAATTACAAGTGCATCTTTTGGCAGGTAGCTTATTAATGTATAAGGTGTTGAGCCAGGTGCTCTCCCATCAAAATATCTGGAATAATTTTCTATGCCTGTGCAGTAGCCTGTTTCTTTAATCATTTCTATATCAAACATAGTTCTTTGAGTAAGTCTTTGTTCTTCTAAAAGTTTATTTTGGCTTACAAATTCAGAGCATCTTTCAAGTAAATCTTTTTTCATCTGCTCTATAACACTGTCCATTGTAATGGCACTTGTTACATATTGTGTGTTAGGATATACTGAAAGCTCTGTAAGTTCGTTTATAGTTTTGCCTGTAATTGCATTAAATTCACTGATTCTATCAAGAGTATCACCAAAAAATTCTAACCTGTATGCAGTTTCATCTTCATGGCTTGGAAATATTTCAATAGTATCGCCTTTTACTCTGTATACTCCCCTGTGAAAATCTATATCATTTCTTTCATATCTTACCTGCACAAGCTTCATTAAAACATCATCAAAATTATAATCTTTGCCTGCTTCAAAATGCTGTATCATAGTGGCATAAGTTTCCGGCGAACCAAGACCATATATGCATGAAACAGATGCAACAATAATAACATCTCGTCTTTCTATTAATGAGCGGGTTGCTCTGTTTCTAAGTTTTTCTATTTCTTCATTAATTGCAGAATCTTTTTCAATATATGTATCACTTGATGGAATATATGCTTCCGGCTGATAATAATCATAATAACTGACAAAATATTCAACAGCATTGTCTGGAAAAAATTTAAGAAATTCACCATAAAGCTGAGCAGCAAGAGTTTTATTGTGGGCAATAATCAATGTTGGTACCTGCAGCCTTTCTATAACATTTGCCATAGTGAATGTTTTACCTGAGCCTGTAACACCTAATAATACCTGACGCTTTGCACCAGCTTTATATGATGAAACAATCTGCTCTATAGCTTCTACCTGGTCCCCAGCTGGTTTATACTCTGACGATATTTTAAATTCCAAAAGTTACCCCTATAAATAGTATTACATCTATATAGCATAATAATTTAACTATTAAAAGGATAAATACACTATACTATATTTATATGTTTACATATACTACTAAAAAGGTATATTATCTTATATCATTTCTTGTTATCAAATAAAAGTTAAGAACATCTTTGATAGAATTACTATTGGATAATATCTCTATATCTTTAAAATTATTTTGTTCTATAATATTTTTTACATATTCTTTATCTTGCCCTTTTAGTGAACTAAATTTTTCCCACCACTCGTCAGTAATACCACTTTTTTCATAATGTAACCTATATATTATAAGAGCTTCAGGCATATATAATATTTTTTCAAACTCTTCTATTGAGCTACCAAAAGCCTTGTAAAAAAATGTACTTCCTTTGCCAACTTTACCTTTTGTAGAGTTAAGTATTGCTTGGATTGCTCTAATAAATTTTCTATTCCAGTGTTTTCCTAAATAATGCCTATTTTTAAAATATGCCTCATCTTGAATAGGATGATACTTCATAGGAAAAGAATATATATTAGCTTGCAATTCTTCACATAATCTTACATTTAATTCTAACCTTTGATATAGTTCTATGGGAGTATCCTTGTAATTATAAAGAATATAATTAGATAAATGTTTATGACCTGCTTTAACAGCTGTTCTGACTGCAAGTTCATACATATCTTTCATTGACCAACTATCAAATGCAATTCTTACAGGCTTAATAGGTATTTCTGATAATTTTTTCATATTCTCAAAAGTTACTAGTCTACCATCTATACCTTGATTAAAATCTACAAATCTTTCTTTTGATTTTTTTTTGCTATAATAGTGTTCAAAATATGGCTTAATTTCATTATGTATCTCTAAAATTTTTTCTTTTTTTGCTAGTTCTATATCAAGTAAATTTCTGGCATTAAGTTCTTTATAAATTTCTTGTATATTATCTGCCTTATAAGATTGAAGCAACATACAGTAAAGTTTTATAATAAACTTTATATAACC
>CAJUJZ010000060.1 GCA_910586745.1 uncultured Mucispirillum sp.
TCATTTTATGCTGGCGGTATTTTTAATCTGGAATACAGGGCTGCTCCTGCACCGCCTGTTTTAAAAAAAGTAACAAATATTATAGGTGAAAGTCCTGGAGCAATTTCTGCAATACATGGTGCTCATGTATCAGATATGGGTACATTTTCTTATGAAAGAGCCTGTTTTATAGAACTTAAAAAAAGAAAAGCAAGCGGAAAGCTTTTAACATATAAGCTTATTTTAGAGCCTGCTGGCAATTATGCAAACTTCTTTCTGCTTTCAAATGAGGATATCATTTTGTATTCCCTTTCTCCACGAACTATTGATGCAGATAGAAATATAGGGGTGGGTGGTAAATACAGTCTGCCAAAAGCCAATAAAAAATATACTCTTTTAAAATATTACGGTGCAGTATCATTTAATGAGCTTTCTGGTTTTTATCCAGTTACTGCAAAATATGCAGATATGCTGCTTGAAAAATATTCTTTTGCAGAAAGCTGCAGTATTATACAAAATAATCTGCTTGATGATAAATTTTATATAGATGAAAAAGGTAAAGTTATACCATTTTATATTGAAAATGCTTCACAAGTAATTACTTATGAAGAATTAGGTGATTATTTCTGTGTAAAGGAAAATAAAACTGTATCAAAAGATATTTCAAGAAAAATAAAAAAACTGTATACATTAAAGCGTGATAAATATTTAGATTTAGCAGAAAAGCTGGAGCAGGAATTAAATACTGCAAAAAAATATCAGGATATACTTGATGAGGCAGAATTAATAAAAAGTAACCTTTATAAAGTAAATGCATCTGGTAAATATATTTTTGCAAAATACAGCAAAGATGGTATTTGTGAAGTAGAATATAATGTGGAGCCTGGGGAAGATTTGCATAAAAAAAGTGATAAACTTTTTAAAAAAGCTTCCAGATTAAAAAAATCTATACCATTAATAGAAGAAAGGCTGCAGGATACTATGCAGCTTGCATTATTTTCTGAAGAACAGATATTTTATGCAGAAACACTTTCTGAAGAAGAACTTTCAGAATTTGAGAAAATACTAGATGATGAAAGTAAAAATAAAAAACAGAAAAAAGGGCAGTTAAAGCCGTTTTTAGAATATATTGGCGACGGTTTCAGGCTTTATGCTGGTAAAAACTCTGCATCAAACCATGAGCTTGTTTTCAGGTTTGCCCAAAGTGATGATGTTTGGTTTCACGGCAGAAATATTCCATCTGCCCATATTATTATAAGGCTTGAAGGGGCAGAGTTTACTGATGCAATAATAGAGTTTGCTGCAAAAGTTACAGCATATTATTCAAAATATGGCAGTGAAAGCCTTATTGATGTTGATTATACCTATAAAAAATATGTTACAAAGCCTAAAAATACACCTGCAGGATTTGTAATATATAAACGGTTTAAAACTGTTACTGTAAAGCCTTTTACAAAACAGGAAATCAGCAAGTATGGATTATTAAAAGAAAATAATTAATAACTGTGTTGTTAGTAAGAGTGGGAGAACTTGCTACGAATAAGTTTAAAATAGGTTTTTAAATATTAATAGTTGTAATATCCACTTTTAAGAGATGTTCCCAAGTTATTTCATTATCTTTGCGACTAAATTTCTTATGAGCTGTTTTTATGGAACGGGTAGCAATCTGCTTGTCTGAGCGTAGCGAGTTGTAGTTGCTGAGGAGAAAAAACAGCGAATGTTTAAGAAATTGGAGCATAAGGAATGAAATAACAGAAAGTTACTTTGTGAGATTTGCGGCGGAATGGTAGTTTAAAATACATTGTAAATACATATTGTTTAATAATATAATAATTACAAATTTTACGATAAAATAGCTGTTTATTATTGCAGTATAAAAAAATGGTAGTAATGCTGATTTTAAAAGATTGCAAAATATAATAAATAATGGTATAAAGTAAAATGGTAGAATTATGAATATACTTATAAGTAATGATGATGGCATAGAGGCAGATGGTATTCAGTGCCTTGCAAAAGCCTTAAAAAATATTGCTAATGTTACAGTGGCAGCCCCAATGTATGAAAGAAGTGGTGCAAGCCAGTCTTTAACAATTCACCAGCCGATGCAGGTAAAAAAGGTAGTCAGAAATGGTGAATTTTTAGGCTATGGCATTAACGGCAGCCCTGCAGATTGTATAAAACTGGCTCTTTTTGATATATGTAAAGAAAAGCCAGATTATATTATTTCTGGTATTAATAAAGGTCCAAATAATGCCTGCAATATACATTATTCTGGCACAGTTGGAGCTGCAGCAGAAGGGGCAGTTAATGGTATTATGTCTTTTGCTGTCAGCTTAACAGGTTATCATCATCAAGATTATTCTTTCAGTGCTGATTTTATGAAAGATTTTATACAAAAAGCATATCTTATACCAAAAACAAGCCTTTTGTATAATATAAATATTCCACCATTAAAAAAGGAAGAAATTAAAGGTGTTAGGTGGACCAGAGCTTCCCAGTATTCATATCTTTTAAATTATGATAAAGGGGTAGACCCTTTTGGTGAAAATTTTTACTGGCTGGCAGATTTCCGTTCACCAGAGCATATTGATAAATGGACTGATGATGGTGCATTAAGCGAAAATTATATCTCTATTACACCTCTTTTAATGGATAGAACAGATTATAAAGCACTAGAGCAGATACAAAAATTAGGAGATATATGGTGATAAATAGACTCCTTTCTTTTACATTTATATTTTTAGTAATATTTGCAGGCAGCAGTTTTGCTCAGGTAACTGTGCCAAATTATGCTTTTACTGGTCAGGAAATCACTAATTTTAAAGTCCGACCAAGTTATACTGCAATTCATTTTAATTTTAGTATGCCAAGTCAGATGGATATTTATCTGCAGAAACGCAAGGCTGAGTTATCAGGCGGTGATAAAAGAAATTATATGTCTGATGAGCCAGGTTTTATATATAAAGACCCAAACTCTGCACGGTTTACATCATTATTTGTTGGTGCAAAAGCACTGCGTAATAATGTTGTGAAAGCTTTTTTAAATAAATCATATATTGATACCGCAAATTCTTATCTCCGTTTTGAAAGCAAACTGAAGAAAAGTGAATATGCTGTTGAAACTAGATTTTTATATGGCTTAAGCCTTTTTTATACAGGCAGCCAGAAAGAAGCGGTAGAAGTGCTTTTGGAAGTACTTAAAACTGAAGGCGAATATGCCGTGCTTGCCCAGGATTCTTTGTTTTTAATATCATCAGAGCTTAAACGCTATGATATAATGGAAGAAACTGCAGCACTTGTTAATGATTTTACAGAATATTCTCTTTCTAAATGGATAGAATATCTTTATTCTAAAGACAGGTTTGAAGATATTATTCAGTTATTAAATAATTATCCTGTTTTAGAAGCTGATTATCCAGTTTATAAAAATATCCGTATTACATGCTGTTACTTTTTAAAACAGTATAAGGAAATTGAAAAAATAGCTGATAATATTACAGATACTAATATTACACCTATTATTGCAGACAGCTTTATTATGAGCGGTAAAAATAATAAAGCTAAAAATTATATAAAAGAACTGCCAAAAAATGATATATATTACTTATTAAGTGCTAAAATAGATATATCAGAAGGCAGGCTTGCAAATGCCAGTGATAAAATTATAAATATCCAAAGCGATAATGAAAAATTATCATTACTTTTTTATACAGTAAGTGATAAGTTTAATAAAGTAACACCAGCATTTTTACAAAGTTTTAAGTTTAAAGACAGGGTTAATAATGACTATGTATATTTTTATACTGGTCTTAAATATTTTGAAGATAAAGACTATGCAAACTCTATGCTTTTCTTTTCTATGATAGGCTTTAATAAAGAATTAATTCATTCATCATACTTTTATCAAGGTATGGCAAGCCTGCAGTTAGATATAAATAGAGCAGAATATAATTTTAATAAGTTTGTAAATACAGGAAGCGATACAGAAAAACTTATGCTTGCAAAATTTATGCTTTCTCAGATTTATTTCTTAAAATCTAAATATGATGAAGCACTTATGCTTGTTGATGACTGTTCTGCCACATACTGCGAAGTATTAAAAGGCGATTTATACCTTGCTTTAAATAATGAAGAAAAAGCATTTGAATATGTAAAAAATAAAACTGATGACAGGTCAAGGCTTATTAAAGCTAATGTTTACTATAATGATAAAAAATATAAAAGTGCTATGGCAGAACTTGTAAAAATTAAAAAATCTACACCAGATTCTGAATTTTTACTTATGATGAGCCTTTTTAAAGAAAAAAGAGTGCTTGATGCTGAAAGAATTATGAAGAAAAATAAAGATGATATTCGTATATTCTCTAATGGTATTCAGCAGTTGATATTAGCAGGGGAAGGCAGAAAAGCTCTTGTTTATATGGAAGGTTTAAAAGATTTATCACCAGAATTTAAGCTGGAAAGAGCAAAACTTTTAGCAGCATATAACAAAACAAAAGAAGCAAAGGCAGATTATAATTCACTGATTATATCCGGCAATTACATTTATGAATCACTAAGCGGGCTTTTTGAAATTGCTAAAAAAGAGAAAAAAGGCAAAGCTTTTATAGATGAAAAATTAAGCTATATTGAAAAAAGCAGTGAATTTGAAAATAAAGATATGATTATATCTCAGTTTGCAGCATATTCGTTAGAAGTAAATTCGCCAAATACTGCTATTGGCTATGTAAACTTTTTTATGGATAATTATCCACAGTCTAAATATTATCCTGATGTACTTGAAACAAGAGCAAAACTTTTCCGCTTAACTGGCAGATATGATAACTGTGTAGCTGATGCTGATAAAATCATATCAAAAGGTGGGGCAGGTGCAGAAGATGCTTTGTTTATGAAAGCAGAATGTATGGAAAATATTGATAAAAATAAAGCTATGAATATATATAAAGAAGTTGCAAAAACAAGCAAAAGATTTTCAAAACCAGCTTACAGCAGGGTGGCAGGGATGAGTAACAGTGCAGAAGATGTGCTTTGGGCATCAAAGCAGTTAAAACAGAGCTCTCCAAATCTTTGGCAGGCGGGCTATTTAAGGTTTATTGATTTATCAGATAAAAAAGATTTTGATAAACATGCAGCATATATTAAAGAAATGGCAAAAAATTCTACACCTGCAGTGCGTTCTGCATCATTATGGCGTATAGGTAAAAATCAGTTTGAAAATGGAAAAGTAGAAGATGCGGCAGTAAGCTTTATGAAAGGCTACTATCTTTTTCCAGAAGAAAAATATGCGGCAGAGAACTTAATTGGTGCAAAAGCATCTTATACAAAAAGGAAAATGAAAAAAGAATTAGCAGTTGTTGAAAATATGTTAAAAGAATATAACATAAAAAATGAAAAATCTACTTCAAATCAAAAAGTGAATATTAGTAGAAAAAATAATAAATAATAATTTAGGAGGACAAGATGTGGGAATTAATACAGAAAGGTGGTATTACAATGTATCCCATCATATTACTTTCTGTTATTGCTTTAGCAGTATTTTTGGAAAGGCTTATCAGCCTGCGTAAAGAAAAATATGTGCCGAAAGCATTTTATGAACAGCTTGTTAGTCTTTTAAAAAAGAAAAATATAAATGAAGCAGTAGAAGTTTGCAAAGCTAATAAATCAGCACTTGCAAGAATATCTGAAACTATTATTACTAATACTGATTTACCATTATCAAGACTTTTAGAAGTAGCAGAAGAATCTGGCAGAAGTGAAGCATCAAAGTTAGATAAGTTTTTACCATCATTACAGACTATTGTTGCTATTGCACCATTACTTGGTCTTTTAGGAACAGTATTAGGTATGATTAAAATATTTGATGTAATAGCATTACAGGGCACAGGAAGTGCTGAGGCGTTATCATCAGGTATTGCAGAAGCTCTGCTTACAACTGCAGCTGGTCTTGTGGTTGCTATTCCTGCTCAGATATTTTATTTTATCGTCAAAGCAAGAGCAGATACAATAGGGGCTGCTTTAGAAAAAGCGTCATCAGATGTGATGAACCTGCTTTTTAAAGAAGATGAAAAATAATATTCAGGTTAGTATATGCGTTTTCGTAATGAAAAGAAAGATACAAATATAATGATAAATATTACATCATTAATTGATGTAGTCTTTATTCTGCTTATATTTTTTGCAGTAACTACATCATTTGTTACTCCATCATCTATTAAGGTGGATTTACCTAAGGCAAAAGGCGAAGCGGTAGAAGAAAAGAAAAATATCCGCATAGCTGTTGACAGCACAGGTGCATTATTTTTAGATGGTGAAGCAGTAAAAGATGAGGAGCTTGAAAGCAGGCTTAAAGTGTTAAAAGATGTAAACCCGGAAGCACTTATTGTTATTGAGGCAGATGAAAAATCACTGCACGGCAAAGTAGTATTTGTTATAGATAAAGCAAAAAGTGCAGATTATACAAGGTTTGCAATAGCTACTGAGGAAGCAAAATAGGTTGTGCGTTTACTTGCTGTTTTATTAGTTGTATCATTTGTAGTTCATTTAGGGTTGCTGGCTATTCCTTTACCTGAGAAAAAACTGGAGAAAAAGGAAGTAATACCAGTCTCTATTGTGGACTATAAAACATTAGAGCAGAAAAAAGAACAGCCAAAAAAACAGCAGAAACCAAAGCCAAAACTTGTTGAGAAAAAGGCAGAACCTAAAAAAGAAATAAAAAAAGAAACTGCCAGTGTGGAAACTAAAAAAGCAGCTCCAAAACAGCAGGTTGAAAATAAAAAAGTGGAAGAAAAGCCTTTTCGTCCAAAAGGTGCAGATGATCCACTTGTTTTACCAGATATAAATGTACCTCTTACACCAAATGAAATTATGCCTGAAATTGCAGTACCGGATATACCAAAACCAAATGTTGATGTGCCTGTAGATTCAGTAGAAAATCAGAAAAATATAGATATATCAAAAGAGCTTTCTTCTTTAAGTGAAGCTCAAAAAGATGTGCAGGCAGAAAACAGCAGCATTTCAAGTGAAGTGCAGAAAGAAACAGCAAAGGCAGAAGATGCAGTTAAGGGCAATATTTATAATTTTGATATAGCACCAACAGGCAATAGAAAAGTAGTTTATCTTCCGCCAGACCCTGTTTTTGCTCTTGCAAATGATACAAAAGTTACAGTTCGTTTCAATATAGATAAGGCAGGCAGTACATATAATATTATATTTATTACCCGCAGTTCTGTAGATGTGGAAAAATTAGCTGCAGACTATGTAAGCCATATGAAATTTGATGCAATTATTGAAAACAGGGAAGATTTTGCACAAATTACAATGCAGTTTAGAGTTCAAAAATAAAATATATATTAATTTCCTATTATTTATATTTTCCATTTGAAAAAATTTAAAAATCTCATTATAATACCTTTTTTAAAAAACTGGCTTAAAATATTATTAATAATACTTGGAGTATATTATGGCTGTCAATCGTATTTATGTTACAAAAAGGAATGAGAATGCAGTAGAAGCATTAAGACTTTTTAATATGCTTAAAAATGACGAAGCAATCGTTGGGCTTACAAATCTTACTGTTTTAAACAGGTATGATGTGGAAGGCTTAACAAGTGAGCAGTTAAATAAAACACTGCATACTGTATTTTCTGAACCTATGGTTGATGATATATATTTAGAAACATATCCTTTTGGCTCAAGTATTTATTTTTCTGTAGAATATCTTCCTGGCCAGTATGACCAAAGAAGTGATAGTGCCGAGCAGTGTATTAAAGTTATGACTGGAGCAGAAAACGCAACTGTCCGATGTGCTAAAACTTATGTTTTAGAAGGCAGCATCAACGATGATGATGTTAAAAAGGTTATAAGTATTTTAGTTAATACTATTGACCAGAGAATTGCAGCAGAAGCAAAACCAGATACTCTTTGCTTAGTTATGCCAGAGCCTGCACCAGTAAAAGAGATAGCTGGATTTATAGATATGAATAAAAGTGAGCTTCAAAGTTTAATATCATCTATGGGGCTTGCTATGAATCTTGATGACATTAAATTTTCTCAAAACTATTTTAAAAATCAGGAAAAAAGAAATCCAACTGAAACAGAATTAAAACTGCTTGATACATACTGGTCTGACCACTGCAGACATACTACATTTAATACTATTTTAGAAGATATAAAAATAGAAGACGGCAAATACAGCCATTTATTTAATGAAGTATTAGAAAAATACTATAATATGCGTAAAGAAATATATGGTGAAAAAATGCCTAAAAAACCAGTTTCTTTAATGGATATGGCAGTAATTGGTGCAAGAGATGCAAAAAGAAAAGGTCTTTTAAATAATATAGAAGAAAGTGAAGAAAATAATGCATGCTCTATTGAAATAGATGTAAATATAGACGACAGAAAAGAGACATGGCTTTTACAGTTTAAAAATGAAACTCATAACCACCCTACAGAAATTGAACCATTTGGTGGTGCTGCAACTTGTGTAGGCGGTGCAATCCGTGACCCGCTTTCTGGCAGAGCTTATGTTTACCAGTCTATGCGTATAACTGGTGGTGCAGATCCTAGAAAATGTGTGGAAGATTACTTAAAATATAAAAAACTGCCACAGAGAAAAATAGTGCAGGATGCTGCAAAAGGTTTTTCTTCTTACGGTAACCAGATAGGTCTTGCTACTGGATATGTTCAGGAATTTTATCATGATGGCTTTACTGCAAAAAGGCTTGAAACTGGTGCAGTAATTGGTGCATGCCCTAAAAAAGCAGTTAGGCGGGAAAGTCCTTGTGCTGGTGATTTAATAATACTGCTTGGTGGCAGAACTGGCAGAGATGGTGTAGGAGGTGCAACTGGCTCATCAAAAGAACATGATGCATCATCTATTGAAATATGCGGTGCAGAAGTTCAGAAAGGTAATGCACCGGAAGAGCATAAAATACAAAGGCTTTTCAGAAAAGCAAATGTTTCTGCAATGATTAAAAAATGTAACGACTTTGGAGCTGGCGGCGTTGCTGTTGCAGTAGGTGAGCTTGCTGACGGATTAGAAATAGATTTAAATAAAGTGCCTAAAAAATATGAAGGGTTAACAGGTACAGAAATAGCACTTTCAGAATCACAGGAAAGAATGGCTGTTGTTATTGAAGCATCTGATTTAGATAACTTTATAAAAGAATGCAGCAAAGAAAATTTAGAAGCTGCATTGATAGCAAAAGTTACTGACAGCAAGAGGCTTAAAATGGTGCATGACGGCAAAGTAATTGTAGATATATCAAGAGAGTTTCTTGATTCTGCAGGTGCTGCAAGACACCAAAAAGTATATATTTCAAACCCAGAAAAAACTAACTATATAGAAAATAAAAAATACAGCTCATTTAAAGAGCTTGTAAAAAATACATTATCAGATTTAAATGTATGTTCTCAAAAAGGTTTAGTAGAAATGTTTGACTCTACTATTGGAGCATCAAGTGTTATAACACCATTTGGTGGTAAAACTGGCAATACACCTGCTCAAAGTATGATTGCAAAAATACCAGTGCAGAGTGGAGAGACTACTACTGTTTCTATTATGGCATCAGGTTATAATCCATTTATTATGCAGTGGAGTCCATTTCATGGTGCTTATTTTGCAGTTGTAGAATCAGTTGCAAAAATTGCAGCAGCAGGTGGCAGACTTGAAGATATCCGTCTTTCATTTCAGGAATATTTTGAAAGACTTATGCAGGATGAAAAACGCTGGGGCAAACCAGCAGCAGCACTGCTTGGTGCATTAAAAGCTCAGTATGATTTAGGTCTTGCAGCAATAGGTGGAAAAGACAGTATGTCTGGCACATTTAAAGACAGCGATACAGGCAGAGAAATAAATGTTCCACCTACATTAATATCTTTTGCTGTTGCTCCGTCTGACTTATCAAATATTGTAACAAATGAACTTCAGTTAGAGGGCGGAAATGTTTATTTATTAAAAACACCGCTTGCAGATAGTGATTTATTAAATACATCTGCATTTAAAGAAAACTTAAAAACATTAGAAAAATTAATTGCAGATAAAGTTGTAAATGCAGTGCATACTGTTACAAACGGTGGTATTATAGAATCGCTTGCAAAAATGGCTTTTGGTAATATGGCAGGTCTTAATATTAAAAACTTATCACTTAATGAATTATCATTCCCATTTTATGGCAGTTTTTTAATACAGACTAAAAAAGGCTATGATATTAAAGGTGTTAATAATATTACAGAAATTGCAGAATTAAGTAATAATCAGGAATTATCATATAATAATGAAAAAGTTTCATTAAAAGAAGCTCTTTCTTTATGGCAGAACCCATTAGAGCATATTTTCCCAAGTAAAGTGGAACGAGAAAAAGTTATTATTAAACCGCAGGATTATCCAGAAAGAAGCAGTTTGAAAAAAGCAAAAGTAATAGTTAAGCCGCAGGTTGCAGTGCTTGCATTACCTGGTACAAACTGCGAATACGATACTAAACGCATTTTTGAGCGTGCAGGCAGCCGCACTGTTGAGCCATTTGTTTTTAGAAATATGAGAGTAGAAGATGTGCTGGATTCATGCAGTGAGTTTGCAGATTTAGTAAATAACTCTCAAATATTAGTTATTCCTGGTGGCTTTAGTGCAGGGGACGAGCCTGAGGGTTCTGGTAAATTTTATGTATCAGTATTAAAAAATAATAAAGTAAGACAGGCAGTTGATGATTTAATAAATAAAAGAGATGGCTTAATTATAGGTATATGCAACGGTTTTCAGGCATTAATAAAAACAGGCATATTAACTTACAGCCATATTTGCGACTTAACTGAAGAAGATGCAACTCTTTCTTTTAATACAATAGGCAGACATGTTTCTCAAATGGTGCATACAAGAGTATCATCTCTTAAATCACCATGGATGAATTTAAGAAATATAGGTGAAATAGATATTGTTCCAGTATCACATGGAGAGGGCAGATTTACAGCTCCGCAGAAAACAATTGATAAACTTTTTGAAAATGGTCAGGTATTGTTCCAATATACTGACTTAGATGGCAATATTACAATGGATTCTCCGTATAATCCTAATGGCTCAGTAATGGCTATAGAGGGTATATGTTCCCCATGTGGCAGAGCATTAGGTAAAATGGGGCACAGTGAGCGTTTTGGAAATGGTGTTCATATTAACAATAATTATGGAAATATGAACCAGCGTTTATTTGAAGCCGGCGTTAAGTATTTTACGGGAGAAGAATAAATATAGAATGAGGTAAAAATGAGTAGTTATCCATTAATTATTCAAGGCGGTATGGGTATAGCAGTAAGTAATTATCATCTTGCAAAAGCTGTTTCTATGGCTGGGCAGCTTGGGGTGGTTTCTGGCACAGCAATTGATGCAGTAATGGCTGTGCGTCTTCATTATGGTGATATTTTGGGAAATGTTAGAAGAAGTTTATATAACTTTCCTGTTAAAGAAATAGGCCAGCAGATGATAAATAAGTTTTATAATGCTAATAATAAAATTAAGCAGATGTTTAAATTTACTATGCCCTCATTAAATATGAGCCATGAAAAAGAAAATGAAATAGTTACTGCTAATTTTTCAGAAGTATTTTTAGCAAAGGAAGGCCATAAAGGTATTGTTGGTATAAACTTTTTAGAAAAAATTCAGTTTCCTAATTTAGCAGGTATATATGGTGCATTACTTGCAGGTATTGATTATATTATTATGGGGGCAGGTATTCCAAAAGAGATACCAGCAGTTATAGAAAAACTTTGTCATCATGAAAAAGTAGAGTATACATGTAATGTAGAAAATGCTAAAGAGCCTAGAAAAATGGTGTTTGACCCTTCAAGATTTGGACTTTCTCATTTAAAATTAAAGCGTCCAAAATTTCTTGCTATTATATCATCAAATATTTTAGCAGTTACTTTAATGAAAAAATCACCTGTTGCACCAGACGGCTTTATTATAGAAGGCAATCAGGCTGGCGGTCATAACGCTCCACCAAGAGTATCAGGTGTATTTAATGAAAAAGGCGAGCCTTTATATGGAGAAAAAGATATTGTAGATTTAGAAAAATTAAAAGACTTAAATGTTCCTTTCTGGCTTGCAGGCTCTTATGGCACAAAAGAAGGTTTAGAAAAAGCTTTAGCAGCAGGGGCAGCAGGTATTCAGGCAGGCACAGTATTTGCATTTACAAAAGAGGCAGGCTTTACAGATGATATAAAACAGAAAGTAATATCATCAAAAAGTATTAATATAAAAACAGACCCGCTTGCTTCTCCAACAGGGTTTCCATTTAAAGTGGCAGATATTGCAGGCACTTTATCAGATGATAAACTTTATAATAAAAGACAGCGTATATGCAATCTTGGTTATTTACGCTCAGCTTATGAAAAAGAAGACGGCTCAATAGGTTATAGGTGTGCAGCAGAGCCTGTTGAAATGTATATAAAAAAGGGTGGAAAGGAAGAAAATACTAAAGGTAGAAAGTGTTTATGTAACGCTTTAATGTCTGCAGCAGGCTATCCATTAATATGTAAATCTGGTGAAGAAGAAAAACCGCTTGTTACAATGGGAGATGATTATAAATCTGTAACAACAAAACCTTACGGATATACAGCACAAGAAGTAATAAACGAAATTATTGGCAGATAGTTTTATAACTTATTTATAAAGATGTATTTCAATTTTAAGACTGTATGAAAAGTGATTTAAACTTTTCATACAGTTTTTTTTACTTTTAATAAAAAAATGTTAAAAAATGTAAGAGTATAAGACATATGTTACAAAAATAAGTACAAAAAAATACCTCTTAGT
>CAJUJZ010000061.1 GCA_910586745.1 uncultured Mucispirillum sp.
TGATTATAATATAAATATATATTAATTTTAAGGTATCTTATGGCTAAAATAACATCAAATAAATATTTTCATATTACAACAGCATCATTTTTAATAATTTTAGGTTTTTGTTTAAATATTTCTATTTCCTTATCTCAAATTGCTCTTGGTGTTCTGCTTTTGTGTCTTATTATTTATATTATTGATAATAAATATAATATTTTTACAAAAGATATTTATTTTACTTTATTTATTTTTTACTGGATATCTGCTTTCTTATCTACTTTTTTAGGCAGTGAATATGCAGCATTGGGTAAAGGGCTTGCAAGTCCATGGCCTATGCTTATATTTTTTGCATCTATTTATTTTATTGATAAAAAATATTTTCCATATATAGTGCTTGCCTTTGCTGCTGGTTTATTTTTAATGACATTATCAGGCTACTATTATTATATAAGGTTTGGTGAGATAGATTACAGATATTTTCGCAGCCACAGTTTAGCAGGTGGATATATGATGACTGCACATCTTCTTTCTATTGGTATTATTTTTCTTGCATCAATTATTTTATCAAAACTTGAAAGAAATAAATATATTATTATTTTTTATATTATTGTAATGCTTACATCTTTACATATGCTTCTGATTACTGCAACAAGAATGCCTTTACTTGCTGTAATTTCAGTTATTTCATTAATGCTTATAATAAAATTAAGATGGAAAGGTGTAATTGCAGCATTTGTTATATTAATAAGTGCTTTCATTTATGCAATTACAGATGATTATATGCTTGTCAGGTTTGATAATTTTTTTGCATCATTTAATGAACCATTGTCAAGCAACGGCTGGCGGCTTATTCTCTGGAAAAATGGTATAGAAGTTTTTAAGGGATATCCGCTGTTTGGTATAGGTGTAAATGCTTATGAATCTTTTATGGTGCATGTTATGCCTGAAAATGATATATTTCTTCCTTTGTCTCATGCTCATAACAGTTTTCTTATGCATTTAATCACTTTTGGTATAGCTGGTTTTATTACATTCTGTCTTTTTTATGGCAAGATAGTGTTTGATTTAGTAAAAAATATCTTTAAATCACCTTATGCTTTTTGTGGTGCAGCAGTTATGGCAGGCTATTTTATAGAAGCTCTTACAGAATATAATACAGGGCTTTCTATGTCTTCTATGCAGGTATTGTTTTTAACAGGTATTATAATTGGTATTATGAAAAAAGATAAAATTTTATAACCTTATTCGCAGCTTTTTTCTGTTAGTGGTATTGTAATAGTAACAATCGTATATTGATTTAATTCTGACTGTATTTCAATATTTCCTTTATGTGCTTTTATAATCCTTGCAACGATAGAAAGTCCAAGACCAGTGCCTGGGTATTCTTTTTTAGCATTTGTACCTCTGTGAAATCTTTCAAAAAGTTTTGATATATCTTCCTTAGTAATACCTATGCCATAGTCTTTAAAAGTAAGAATATAGTTACTATGTTCTTTTTTGCTGTTAATTTCAATAATGCCGCTTTCTTTTGAATATTTAATTGCATTAGATAATATATTTGATATGGCAATAGAAAATGTTTCCCCATCCACATTAATTGTATATGGTTCAATATTCTGCACAATCTGCAGGTTTTTGCCTATTATATCTATTTCATTGTTATATATTAAGTCCTGTATTAAATATTCCATCTGTATAGGAATAGGGTGATATGTATGCTGGTCATGCTCTAAACGGCTTAATGTAATAATATCATTAAACATATTTTTTAATACATTTACATTATGCTTTAAAGCTGATGTAAATTTTTCACGCATATCAGCTTGTTCCAGTACTCGTTCATCATTTAACAGTTCAGAATATGAAAGTATTTTTGTAAGAGGTGTTCGTATCTCATGAGCCACAGAATCAAGCAAATCTGATTTTAAATTATTTAAACTGTCAAGCTTTTCATTTTTTAATTCTAGTTCTTTGACTAAATCAATATATTTAGAAACTGCCTGCTGCAGATTATTTTTCAATATTTCTTCATTATTAACAATCTGCAGGCTCATCTGGTCAAAAGCAAGAGATAAGTTTTCTATTTCATCATCTGTTTTTATATTTGTTTCTTCCCGTATTCCATGCCGCATAGCATCTGCTGCTTTCTGTAGTGTTCCTAAATGCCTGATTACAAGTATATAAATAGAAAAGCTTATGCTTACAATTAATATAATAAGCCCTATAATTACTGCATAGGAAGTGATTTTATTACTGCTTGCAATAGAGTTTTCCATTTCTTCAAGCGGAAATTCAATAGATATTAAGCCACGCACATCATCTATCCTATAGTCCTGATTATCATGACAGGCAAGGCATGACTGGTTAATATAGAGAGGGGCTGCATATCTGTAAAATTTATTTTTATTATCATCAATATGCACATCTGCATATTCCATCAGATTTTCGTTTTCTATTTTTTTAAGAGCATATTTTTCAAAGTTATTTGGAGCATTTTCTGGGTTTACAAGCTTATCACTTGTAATATGAAATTTAAATGTAGCCATATGGTCTGCATATTTTGCCAGTTCTTTTGTAACAACAGCAGGCACAGGGTCAACCGCATCTCTGTTATCTGCTACCCACTGTCTTGTAACAACTATCATTTGATAAATTGCCTGAGCACGAATATGTGCCTGTTCTCTAACTGTTTTTTGTTGATTTTTCCAAAGCAAAGTAATAGCAGGTATAGAAACTATTAATACAACAATACAAATTATTAATATAATTTTACTCATTAACCGCATAGTTTACTATACCTTATTTGGTTTTATATTTCAATAATTTAATGTGATTTAAAATAAAGAGTAGATTTTTTTTTATTATCAGGGCATGCAGAAATACATTCTCCGCAGTTATTGCATGCAGAAGAAAGATTATCTATTTTAGGGTCTAGTATCATAGGGCATACCTGAACACATTTCTGGCACTCAGAGCAGTTACCAGAATATTCTACATGCATGGAAAATTTTGACTGCATCAGGCTTAAACATGTTCCTGTTGGACATACATATCTGCACCATACCCTATATCCAAAGAAAAATTCAATAATAACAAGTATTGGAAGCAGGATAAATTCTGCAGTTATATATGTATATTTTATTAAAAGCACTGCCTGAGAACTCATAATAGAAGGTGGAGAGATAAGATACATTAAAGGAATACCTGCTATTCCCACAATAATAAGACCAATAATAAATACAGCAAGTCGTGATATATTAGCTTTTCTTTTTATTTCAGGGTTGTATTTTGGCTTTAATGGTTTCATTTTTAATTTTTTTCTTAATTTTTCAAAACCATCAAGCATAAGATAGTAAGGGCATGCCCAGCTGCACCATACTCTGCCAAAAAGTATAATTATTAATGCAGGAATTGCAACAGAAGCCAGCATAATAGGGCGTATACTGTGAGATATAAAAAGAGCCTGTAATACAGCAACTGGGTCAGAGATAGAAAGTCCGCCAATATCAAGGGAAATATATGTACCTTTTATAAAATATATTTCAAGCAGGTTAAGCACAGGAACAATAAATAATGGGGCTAAAAAAATAAACTGCAATATTTTTCTAAATTTCTGCATATTATTTACCAATCCTTTTTAAGTAATGAAAATACCCTGCTGTTTCAGCATCAGGCATACCTTTTGGTATAACAGCTATAGCTTTCACAGGTTTAATAGGACATCTTTCAACACATAAGCCGCAGCCTGTGCATTTATCTGTAATAGCAGGTATTATACCGTCTTTTAAATAAATTGCTTCTTCTCTTAATGGACATGAATTTAAGCATGAATTACATAGAGCCATACTCCCTGTTGCCTCTATTTCACCCGATTCTACTTTTGAATAAAGATAATTCATACAAGTATCTTCATTAATTCTTGCAATGCCTATTGCAACCTGCTGCATTTCAACAGTTGAACTGTCTATTGCTCCAGTGGGGCATACACTAGTGCATTTCATACATAACTGACATCCTGCTATATCAGCATAAATATAAGGGGTGCCAATTTCCCCATTTTTTGTTGCAGAAGAACGGCGTAATACTCTGTAAGGGCATGCTTCCACACATCTTGCACATCTAACACAAAGTTTCATAAACATTTGTTCATCCCTTGAACCTGGTGGACGCATGCGGTTTATTTGGTATGAACTTTTAAGTGGAAAGTTATTTAATGTATTTTTTATATTTTCCCAGATACTCATTGCAGCCTTTTTCTGGTAAATGGTTTATTAATATCAAAATCAGGAACTTCACCGCCAGCTAAAACTTTTTCTACTTCATCACCAAAGTGAAAAGCAAAGTGAGCTAAATCAACAACAAAGTCTTTTTCTTTAAAATCCTGCTCAATATCTTCTATTTCTTTATTATTTTCAGCTTCAATGGTTATTACTATTTTGCCCTGTTCTATATCCTGCTGGTGAGTTTCTATCTTTTCATATTTTTGTAATAACTTTAAAACTTCATCGTATTTTTTTTCATCAAAATATAATACGCTTGCTGCAATAATCATATATCACCATAATATAATATATTAAACCCTGCTGATGGAGGGGAGGTTCAGCAGGGTTCATTGTAATATGAGTTTTCTAGCTGAATGCAGGGTTATCCAGTTCCTCTTTTGTAACTACATATCTATCATCAACTTTTTCTGGTCCGCTGACTTTTGTTATTTTGACGGCAGATACTTTATAATCAGGTTCACCTGATGTTGCATCAACTACATCGCTGCATATAAAGTTTACCATACGATTACCTTTTTGGTCATGCATAGGGATAAAACATACACCTTCAAGAGTCATATTAACTATTTTTACAGGTAATATGTTTACACCGCGTATACTTTCTACTTTTACCATATCGCCCTGAGTTAGTCCAAGTTTTTTAGCATCATTAACATGTATCTCAATGTATGAGTTAGGGTGAGCTGATGCAGTTTCTGGTATACGCATAGTCATAGTGCCTGTATGCCATTGTTCAATAACACGGCCAGTTGTCATTAAGAATGGATACTCTTTAGAGATTTTTTCACTGGCTTTTGGCTCAGCATCTCTCATAAATACATTTACTTTACCATCTGGTCTGCCATAGAAATACATATCAGCATCAGCAGGTATATTTAAGCCGTATTTTGCAGGGTTGTCAAAAATTGGGTCCATTCCTCTAACATATCTTTTATATGTGCCTGGATGGTCTTCAGAAGGGCATGGCCATTGAACACCTGTTGTAGATTCTTTAAGTCTTTTATAAGTAGCACCTGCAAGTGTTTTTTCACTGTTTGCTGTGCAGCCTGTATAGTCATTCCAAGCCATTTCTGCCATTTTAACTATATCTTCTTCATTGCTCCATGCAATAAATTTTTCAAGTCCCATTCTTTTAGCTATCTGGCATGCAATCCAAAGGTCTGGTTTTGTGCCAGCTGGAGCCTCTACAGCTTTTTCTGTTAAGAAACTTCTTCTTTCAGAGCAGCCATATACACCGCCTTTTTCATATAAAAATGCTGCAGGAAGAACAACTGATGCAAGTTGAGCAGTTCTTGTTGGGAATATGTCTATTACAACAGTGAAAGCATTTTTCATATTAGGTATAAATTTATTTAAGTTTGGCAGTGTTTGTGCTGGGTTAGTAGTAGATATAATAATACCTTTTACTGGTTTATCTGTTTCATTTTCACCACCAAGGCTTGAGAAAAGTTTTACAGCAGGAAATCCTGGTTTTGGATTAATAGCTTTTGATGGGTTTATACAGTGTTCTGCAACTTTCCAGTAGGATTCTACATGTTTTCTCCATGGTTCAATTACAACAGGTTTACACCCTGGTAAAAGATGGGAAAGAGAGCCTGTTTCCCTGACACCACCGCATGCATTAGGCTGACCTGTTAATGAGAATGAATCTGCACCAGGTTTACCAAAGTTGCCTGTAATAACATGAAGATTATGAATAAGGTTATTAGCCCACACACCGTTTGAACGCTGGTTTAAGCCCATGCACCAAAGAGACATTGTTGCACCGCTTTTTGCAAACCATTCTGCTGCCTGTTTAACAGAAGCTGCTGGGCATCCTGTAACTTTTTCCACATATTCTGGAGTATATTTATCTATGAATTTAATATATTCATCAAAAGATGAAGCTTGTGAACCGTCACCAGATGTAAATCTTGCATGTTTAGAGATAAATTCGTTATCATGCCAGTTATTTTTAATAATTTCTCTAGCCATACCATTAAATATTGCTAAATCTGTTCCAGGAAGCGATGGCATCCATAAATCAGCAATATTTGAAGTTTGAGTTTTTCTTGGTTCGCATACAATAATTTTCACATCAGGATTTTCTTTTTTATATCTTGCAATTCTTCTAAAAAGAATAGGGTGAGCTTCTGAAGTATTAGAACCAGTTAAGAATATACATTTTGCTTTTTCTATATCTTCATAAGCACCAGCTGGCTCATCTGAGCCTAATGATGAAAGGTATCCTGCAACAGCAGAAGCCATACATAACCTAGGGTTACCATCCATCATATTTGAGCCAAATCCGCCTTTCCATATTTTATTAAAAGTATAGCTTTCCTCTGTTGTACATTGACCAGAGCCATAATATGCAACAGAATCATAGCCATATTTTTTGTGAAATTCTTTAAATTTTGTTTCTATTAACGAAAGAGCTTCATCCCATGAAGCAGGCTCTAATTTACCATTTTTTCTAATAAGAGGAGTAGTTAATCTATCAGGATGGTATGCAACTTTCCATATATTCATACCTTTAATACATAAAAAGCCTTTAGTATTTGTTTTAGAATCTACATTTCCTTTTATAGCAACCATTTTGCCATTTTTAACACCAACATAAATACTGCAGCCTGTTCCACACATGCGGCATACACCTTTTACCCATTTATCTACTTCTTGAGTAGATACTGTTTGAGCTGTTGCTGCAGGTGCCTGTTCAGCAGGTGCTTGAGTTGTTTCTTTTTTCTTACAGCCTAATGTAATGCCGGCTGCTGCCGCTGCACTTGCAGCAAGTGATGTTTTTATTAAATTCCTTCTTGAAATATCCATATTAATAGCCCCCTTTATTTAGTATGAACAGGTTTTGCTTCTTTTGTTACAGTAAAACTGTGAACTTTATGACATGCAGAGCATACAAGCCCATAATCTGCATTTTCTGCTTTTCTATTAATAACTGTTGTTTCTGAAGGGTGACATGATAAACATATATTAATATTAGAGTCTGCTTTAAATGTAGATTCTTCACCGTGACATGTAACACATTTTACACTGTTAATTCCATGCATAGAATCTGCCCATTCCTGATAAGCTGCTGAGTCTGCAGGTGTTTCTTCAGTGCTGCCTGGAGCATGGCATACAGCACAGTCTTTACCTTCCATTGGTAATGGGTGTTCTACTGCTTTTTCTTGAGCAAAAGACACAGAAAAAATAAGTGAAAATAAAAGTGTTAGAAATATGATAGATTGTTTCATACATTCCTCCAAATGATTTGCTTACAATAATAGTATACCATATATTATGAAAAAATGTTGTTAAGTTTGTCATTATGGAGAAAAATTATGTAAAGATAAATCTTTACAATTTTTGCAGCACTTTTGCAACATATTTACTTTATTGCATGTATGCTATATTTATAAAAGTAATATCTTATGAGGAGGATGTTATGAAGAAAACGCTAAAATATTCAGTAATGGCTTTCATCACAGCTTTATTATTTGTTGTTGCATCTGCATGCACAAATAATAATGGGGCTGCTAATACTGCTTCTGCACAACCTGCTGCAGATAATGCAGTAGTTAAAGCAAGCTATGATAGAGGAGCATTAGCTGCATCAAAAGCTGATTTTACTCTTGCTGCAGAAAAAGTAAAATCACAAACTGGAAAAACTGATAAAGCAACTTGTTTTTCCTGCCACGAAGGTGTAAGTGAACTTCACACAAGGGGAGCACACAAAGATTTAGACTGTACTAACTGCCATTTTGACATTACAGCAGAACATACAGAAACTCCTATACCAGAAAACAGACCAAAAGTTAATATGAATTGGGAAGCATGCGGACAATGTCACGATAACCAAATGCATTCATTCTTAGAAGTTGGCAAACACAGACCAGCTCGTTTTGAAAAATCTAACTTCAACGGCCGTTCTCCAAACCCAGCATGGGATAAACTGATGGCTCCTTATGGTTTTACAAAAGAACACGCTGCTACTCGTTCTCACGCATTAATGCTTATTGACCAGTTTGCAGTTGACAGAGCATTCGGCGGTCAATTCCAGCCAAAAAATGGATGGAATTATATCTTTGAAGCAGGCCCAGTATGGGATGTATTATATGATGCAAAAGAAAAAGACCCTAACTTTAAAGACCTTCCACAAACTGCAAGAGCTGTTAATCCAGTATGTATGAACTGTAAAACTATGGACCATATGCTTGACTGGGCATACCTTGGTGAACCAAATCCAAAAGCTAAATGGTCAAGACTTTCTAATCCAGTTGAAATGGCTAAAAATATGAACCATGCTCTTAACTGTTTCTTCTGCCACGACCCACACTCTGCTGAGCCAAGAATTGTTCGTGATGCTTTAATTGAAGCAATGACAAGCGAAGCAGACTATGCTAAAAATAATCTGTATCAATCAGATGCTAATAAAGTTAAAGCAGAAGTTCGTGTTATTGATACAAGAAGTATGATGGATGATACTGAGCCAAAAATGATTAGAAAAATTGCTATTCTTCCTAAAGATGACCCAAGAAGACAATCATTACAATGTGCTCAATGCCATGTAGAATATAACTGTGGAGCTGGAACAGATTTAGGAACTGGTGCAAAAGTTGGTATGAATGACCCAAGAACTAATCATTTTCCACTTAAAAATGCACTTGCATTATATGACCACTATTTTGTAAACTTAAAATTTGCTGACTTTAAAAACAAATTCTCTGGTGCAATGCTTTGGAAAGGTCAGCACCCAGAATATGAAACATACTACAATTCTGTCCATGATAAAGCTGGTGTATCATGTGTTCAATGTCATATGGAAACAGTTGAAAAAGGTGGTAAATTAGATTATACATCTCACTTTGTTCAATCTCCAAGATATATTCTTGATGCTACATGCTTAACTTCTGACTGCCACGGAACAGGTGCAGATAAACATGCTAACTGGCAGGGTAAAGATGCTGAATATGTAAAAGTATCTACTAACTGGACAGCAGAAGATGCAAAATACTCTATTGACTCTATTAAAACTTACACTACTGGTAAAATGAGAAAAGCTGAATTCTGGCTTGCACAATTAATAGATACAATAGCATTAGCAGAACGCTTAGGTGTTGATAAAGCTACTTTAGATGCAGCAAGAACTCAGCATACTAAAGCTCATATCCTTTGGGAATACTGGACAGCAGAAAACTCTGATGGTTTCCATAACCCAGAACTTGCTAGAGAATCATTAACTCAATCAATTAATGAATCTATGAAAGGCTATGATATGCTTGATGCTGCTATGAAAAAATAGCTGCTAAATAGTTAAATAATTAAATACAGGGCGGCAGATTAAATTTGCTGCCCTGTTTTTTGACTGTGTAGAAAAATTGGACACTTGATTATTTCTTGTTCATTTTATAAATAATTTATTATATATAAATTCTTTATAAAATATCCAAGGAATGTTCTGATGAAAATTTTTTATAATTTATATATTACACCAGCTCTTAATATACTAGGCTCTATTAAATTTGCATTTTTTTTAATTATATGTCTTATAATCTTATCTATGATTGGAAGTATAATTTCAGATGCTTCTATTGATAAAATTAAATATAATTTTATAATTTCTTTATTTTTTAATCCTTCAACTGATGAATTTAAAGATTTTGCATTTACATTTGGTCTTTTAAATGTTTATACAAGTCCATTATTTATTACATTGCTTTTTCTTTTTACAATTAATCTGCTTATATGCACATTTAAGCTTTTTCCATTTGCGAAAAAAGGCTTTCCTTTTGTAGATGAAAACGGTTTAAAAAATGAAATAGTTTTTAAAGATGATGTTTCAGCAGTAACAGACTTTTTTTATAAAGAAGGATGGAGAGTTTCACGCAGCCCTGAAAATAATAATATAGTAAAGGCAGAACACCATAAGCCAGGAAAGTATGGAGTAATAATAACACATTTTGGTATTATTTTTATTATGGCAGGTGCTTTTATTGGTCATTACATGGGTTTTTCAGGCTCTATGCTTGTATTTGAAAATCAAGTATTAAATGAAGTAGAAAAGCAGAATGGCGAAAAGATACATTTAAACTTTGCTGTTAAATTAAATGATTTTAATATTGAATTTTATGAAGGTTCAAAAACTGCAAAAGCATTTACAAGTAATATAAGCATTATAGAAAATAATAATGAAGTAAAAAATGTAGATATTAATGTAAACCATCCTTTAAAATATAAAGATGTTGTTTTTTATCAGGCAAGCTATGGTCAGTCGCCACATAATGATATGCTGATGAATGTATTTATATCAAAAGATAATAAATCAGAAACAGTGGATTTAAAATATAATAAAGCCTATGATTTTGATGATTATAAAATAGTAGTAAGAGATTTTTATACTGATATTGGTTATAACAGCCAGACTGGAGAATATTATAATAAATCATATAATTTGGCAAACCCTGCTTTATATTTAGCAGTATATGATAAAGAGGGTAAAGGTCTTATGGGTGGCTGGCTGCCACTTTATTCTAAAGAGCCATCTTATATTGAGCCTCTTAATATATCTTTTCAGTTTAATGAGTTAAAAGATGTTGTATACAGTGGTTTTTCTGTAAAGTATAACCCAGGTATATCTATTGTATATTTAGGCGGTATATTTTTATGTTTTGGTGTAGTTTTTATTTATCTTTTAAATTATACAGCCATTATTTTTACTGTATCTAACGGGGTATTAAGGTATAAAGTTTTTGCTCACAGAAGATTACCTCTTGTAAATCCTGCTGAAAAATTTTACAAACATTTTAATATAAGTAAGGAGAAATAGTTTTTATGGAACATGCAGCATCAACTTTTACAGTAATAACTGATAAAATGGTTGGCATAGCTGGTATATTATACATTTTAGCTATGGTATTATATACATTTTATCTAATTTTTAAAAATACCAATACAGGACTTGCAGCAACAGCTGCGGGTGTAGTTGGCACAGGTATTCATCTTATTTCATTTTTTATGAGATGGGCAGAGTTTTATGAGTTTGCAGGAGGCGGCATATTAAGAGCAGTTCCTATTACAAACCTTTATGAATCGCTTATGTTTTTTGCTTTATTACTGGCGGTATTTTATGTAGTATTAGAGTTTAAAACAAAAAATAAATCTCTTGGTGCTTTTGCATTTGCAATAAGTGGTGCAACAGTTCTTTTTATAGGTGCAATAGGTGCATCATCTAACTTAAACCCGCTTGTACCTGCACTGCAAAGTAACTGGCTTTTAGCCCATGTATCATTAAGTTTTATAGCTTATGTATGTTTTGCTGTTTCTGCTATTGCTGCACTTCTTTATTTAATAAAAGTGTCAAAGATGAGAAAAAGTTACTATTATGTTATATGGACATTAGTTTTAGGCTTATCTTCTGCCACTATAATATTTTTAATATTAACAAAAGTTTTTGGATCAAATAGATTTATTGATATATTGTATGTGCTTTTAATGGTTATCTTAAGTGCACTATTTTTTATTTACGGCCTTTCTATTAAAAATTTATTTAAAAATATAGATTTTGATTTAAATATTCTTGAAAGAATTATCTATAAATTTATAACAGCAGGGTTTGCAATATTTACAATAGGCGGTTTAGTTTTTGGTGCTGTATGGGCTGAAACTTCCTGGGGCAGATACTGGAGCTGGGACCCAAAAGAAACATGGGCATTTATTACATGGGTAATTTACGGTATATATTTACATGGCAGGTATTCTCTCAGATGGTCAAAAGAAATGGCAGCAGCTATTGCATTAATAGGCTTTTTAGTAACTATTTTTACATATTTAGGGGTCAATTTATTATTTTCAGGTCTGCATAGTTATGGAAGCCTTTAATTTATAGATTATAGTGCCTGAATAAATATACAATTTTAACTGCAGCTTATATATATTAGATTTTTCGCTTTGCTCAAAATGACAGCATATGAATTATTATAATAAATGTGACTATGAGAACTTATTCAGAAATACAGCTTATTGCAATTAGGTCATACTGATCTTTATTTATAAGCGAAGTATCTTAATAAATTTATATTAAAAAATTCATTCTTGAATTTTTTAAATCACACTCTGCCGAAACAAGTTCGTCTATTGCTCATTTTCAGACGGCTCGTCCTGTGAACTTACCCAAAAAAGTTGGACAAGCCATATAAGGAGATTATATGGTAAGAA
>CAJUJZ010000062.1 GCA_910586745.1 uncultured Mucispirillum sp.
AACTATAAGAGCATTACATTACAGACTTTTAACTAAAGCATTAAGAGATTTACCTGAAAAATTTCACGGCTTAAAAGATGTGGAAATAAGATACAGACAGCGTTATTTAGACTTAATAGTTAATAATGATGTAAAAGAAGTTTTTATTAAAAGAAGCCGTATAATAAAAGAAATTCGCGACTTTTTTACAAATTATGGCTTTGTAGAAGTAGAAACCCCAATGATGCATTCACTTGTTGGCGGTGCTGCTGCAAAACCATTTATTACTCATCATAATGCACTTGATATGCAGTTATATCTTCGTATTGCACCAGAGCTTTATTTAAAAAGGCTTGTTGTTGGTGGTATAGAAAGAGTTTTTGAATTAAACAGAAATTTTAGAAATGAAGGGACTGATACAAAACATAATCCAGAATTTACTATGATTGAATGGTATATGGCTTATGCTGATTATTACACTTTAATGGATATGATAGAAAAACTTGTTACAACTATATCTCAAAAAATAAATAACACTTTACAAATACAGTTTGGTGATTTAAATATTGACCTGCAGGGTCCATGGGCAAGGCTTACTATGGCAGAAGCAATTGAAAAATACGGCAATATTTCTCAAGATGAAATTGCTGACTATGAAAAAGCAAAAGCAGCAGCAGAAAAAATACATATTCAAGTGGATTCTTCATGGGGACATGGTAAAATTATTTCTGAAATATTTGAAGCAGTGGCAGAAGACAAACTTATTAACCCTACTTTTATTATTGATTACCCAAAAGAAATATCACCTCTTTCAAAATCAAAAGAATCAAATCCAGAATTAACTGACAGATTTGAACTTTTCATTGCAGGTATGGAACTTTCTAATGGATTTAATGAGCTTAATGACCCTGTTGACCAAGAAGAGCGTTTTCAAAAACAAGTAGATTCTCGTAATGCTGGTGATGAAGAGGCATGTATGATGGATGAAGATTATATTCGTGCATTAGAATACGGTCTGCCGCCAACTGCTGGAGCTGGTATGGGTATAGACAGACTTGTTATGCTTTTAACA
Organism: uncultured Mucispirillum sp.; assembly: GCA_910586745.1. Classification (GTDB taxonomy): domain Bacteria; phylum Chrysiogenota; class Deferribacteres; order Deferribacterales; family Mucispirillaceae; genus Mucispirillum. Next base: position 1,052 of record CAJUJZ010000062.1, read on the forward strand.
AATCAAATCTCTATTCGAGATGTATTACTTTTCCCTTATATGAGAAGTGAAGATTAATATTATATAAATAGAGCCTGCTTTTTAACAGGCTCTTTCAATTTTTAAATATTATATGGTTGTAATTAATTCTTTAAATAACTTGTAGCTTTTTAAAAGACTTCCTGTAATCTGCTCTATATGATAAGCAAATAAATCTAAAACAGATAATTCATCATACTTATTCATCTTTATATTTTTATAAAGTTCTTGATTAGAAAAAGCACGAAGTGTTGTATTAATATAGCTTTCTGTATGAAATGAATTTTCTGGTGCACATTTAGGACAGAAATAAAGCCCATTACTTAATGCACCCTGCTCTGATATCTTTACACCGCAGCTGCTGCATACATTAAAATTAAACATACATCCTGTATTTTTCATAAGAGCATATATACTAAATAGATTTATTTTACTATAATCTGAAGTTTTATATTTTTTTATAATTGTCCAAACAACAGTATCTGCCTGTTCAAGCTCATAAAATTTATCAAAAATATCAAAATACAGGCTTAAACGCAGAGAAATTGCAGGAGTTGAAGCATACTCCATATAAGCAGTATCTGGGCGGAAATTATAAAACTTATTTAATTCTGATGTATCTTTTTTAAGAAAATCAATCTCACCAGGTATAAATGTCTGCACTCCACCTTTACTTGAATATGCTTTGGGTATAAAAAGCTTTATTTTGCCATAGTCTAAAGTATAAGCTGAAGCTATTGCAGAATTATCTGCATATTTACTTATTTTATAAATAATACCTTCTGATAAAATTCTTTCCATATTACATAATCATAAGCAGTATCATAGATATTAAGAAGTAAATTGTAAGCCCTGTAATATCATTTAAAGCAGTAATAAATGGTGCTGAAGCAATAGCTGGGTCAAATTTTAATTTCATTAAAGTTATAGGCACCATAGAACCTGTTAATGATGCAAAAAGCATGGCAGAAAATATTGCAATACCTACAATTATTCCAAGCTGTGCATCACCTTCCCATAATGGAGCAACTATACCTAAAAGAAGACCAATAACTATACCCATTAAAGCACCAACAATTAATTCTTTAAAAATTACCCTGCTCCATTTACTTGTATCTATCTTTCCTAAGGCAACACCCTGAATGATTACCGTAGCAGACTGGCTGCCCACATTACCACCCATAGCCATAACTATTGGCATAAAAGTAACAAGTATTGCAAAATCTGTAATTCTACCTTGGAAAAATGTTACAACAAGCCCTGCTATTATTTCACCAATAAATGTTATTAAAAGCCAAGGCAGACGAGTGCTTGCAACTTTATAAGGGCTTTTATCAAACATCATATCATTTTGAGTTAAACCAGCCATAGCATAAATATCTTCTGATGCCTGGTCTTTAATAATATCTATAACATCATCAATAGTAATAATACCGCATAACTTATGCTGTTCATCTACAACAGGAAGTGCTAAAAAGTCATATTTTTCAACTAAATCTGCCACATATTCCTGATTATCTGTAACAGATACAGAAATAACCTCTCTTATCATAATATCTGATAATTTTTTTTCAGGCGGATTAAGAATAAGCTGCCTTAATGAAAGAACACCAGTAAGCCTGTTTTCTCCATCTACTACATATAAATAAAAAACCATTTCTAAATCTTCTGCTTTATGTAAAAGTTTAGTAGCATCTTTCACAGAAGTATCCATATGCAGTGCAAATGCAGAAGTATTCATCATAGAACCTGCACTGTCTTCTGGATAATGCAGAAGTTCTTCTACATCTATTAATTCATCTTTTGATATATACTGAAGTAAACTGTGCTGTTTCTCTTTTGATATAATACGCAGCACATAAGAAGCATCATCACTGTCCATTTCAGAAAGTAATGCTGCAGCTTCCTGTGGATTTAATTCTTCTATAATATTAACTATATCCACATCCTGCATTTCAAGAATAATTTTTGCTATTTTTGAACGGTCTTCAATAAAAGACCATATTTTTTTCCTGTCTAAATCTGATAAATTTGTAATGATTAATGCTAAATCAGCAGGATGAAGTTTATTAAGGAGTTTTTCTAAAGGTACTTTTGCATTACGGCGTATAAGTTTTTTTACATTTTCTAATTTAATACGCTCTTTTGAATCTAACATTTTTCACTCCTTATTTTTAGTTTCAAACATATATATCACAACTAAAAGTTTTTTTCAATGATACAATACAATATATAATATTTATTTAAAAATACTGAAAACAATATTATTTACTTGCTTTATTAAAAAATAAGACTATAATAGTCTTATTAGATATGGTTCAAACCGTAAATAATAAGGAGGATTTTATGCACAAAAACATTATTAAGTTTACATTTGCTGTTTTGCTGATTGCATCTTCATCAAATGTAGTAATGGCTCAAGAAAATGAAGATGGCCGAAGATATGGCAATTTTTGTTCTTCCTGTCATGGAACAGCTGGAGCTGCAGTAAGTGATGCTATTCCATCTATTGGTGGACAGCACAAAGACTTTCTTATCACATCTATGCTGGAAATGAAACCAACAGTAGTTGATGGTAAAGAACAAGCTCCAAAAAGATATTCTACACTTATGCAGATATTTTTCAAAGGCTATTCTGAAGATGAAATCAAAGCAATGGCTGACTGGTATTCAAGCAAACCATGGGTCCCTACTAACTATCTTTTAAATCAAGACATTGTTAATAAAGGCAAAACAAGTGCGAACTTAGAAACATGTACATCATGTCATGGAACAAACGGTAATAATATTGAAGATACTGGTATTCCTAGAATTGGTGGACAAACTCCTACTTACTTATACCATGCATTACTTGAATATAAAAACAACAAAAGAAATAAAGACGGCAGAGCTCTTGAAATGGATGTTGTAAAAGAAATTAGTGATGAAGAATTAAGAGCCTTAGCTGAATATTTTTCTTCACTTAGATAATTGAGGTGCACTTATGAAAAAACTTTCAAGAAGAAATTTTGTTAAAACAACAGCTATCTCTGCAGCATCTTTATCTATAGTAGGACTCTATGGCTGCAAAAAATCAGCAGAAAATGTTGAAACTGCTAAACCAGCAGATGCTGCTTCTAATACCGCACCTAAAAAAGCAGGTAATACTGTTGTTATAGCTGGTGGCGGTTATGGTGGTGCTACTGCTGCTAAATACTTAAAATTATTAAACCCTTCTATAAATGTTATACTTATAGATAGAAATAACAATCATGTATCGTGTGCTATGAGTAACGAAGTTATCTTTGGTTTAAGAGATATTTCTGAAATTACTATGCCACTTACAAAACTTGCTGAAAAATATGGTATAGAATTTATACAGGCAGAAGTTACTGGTCTTGATGGCGAGAAAAAAATATTAAAAACAAGTGCTGGCGATTTTGCATATGATAAATTAATTGTTTCTCCTGGTATCAGTATGGATTATGACCCTGCTCTTAACTTTACTGAAGAAAGACAAAAAGAAATACCACATGCATGGATTGCTGGTCCACAAACATTACAGCTTAAAGATATGGTAAGCAAAATAAAAGCCGGAGATACTATCATATTTAGAACACCTCTTGCTTTATACCGCTGCCCACCTGGACCATATGAAAGAGCATGCTTATTTGGAAATGAAGCTCTTAAAAAAGGTGCTAAAGTTGTTGTGCTTGACCCTAACCCACAAATAATGAGTAAAAAACCATTATTTGAAGCAGCTTTTAATAACCTTTACAAAGATGTATTAACATATCATTCTAGTGTTGAAGTTACTGGTATAGATTATGATAAAAAAATTGTAAAAACTAATAAAGGCGATTTTCAAGGTACATTAATTAACTTTGTTCCTAACCAAAAAGCTGGCGAACTTGTATTCACTCTTGGACTTGTTGAGCCAGGTAAAAAATGGGCTAGTGTTGATGCTAAATCTTTTGAATCTACTTTAGTTAAAGATGTATATGTTATTGGTGATGCAATTGATTCTGCACCTGTTACTGAAATGCCAAAATCTGGAACTATTGCAAACGCTACTGCTAAAGTTGTTGCTGAGAACTTAATGCGTATTTTTGCAGGTAAAGAACCACGCGTTCCACTTGTAGGTAATACATGTTACAGCCTTGTAAGCGAAAAAGAAGGTATTTGGATAGCTACATTATATGAATATGATGCAGCTAAAGACAAAATTGTTACCAGAAATGGTGCAAATGGTATACCAAAAGCAGCATCTGTTGAAAATAAAATAAATGGTCACAGCTGGGGTAATAATATCCTTTCTGATACATTTATGTAAAATATTACTTATAATAAATATTCGTAATAAAATAAATGAGCGGACTTAAAAAACCCGCTCATTAATTATAAAAATTTAAAAGTCTTGATATTAATTTTATTAAATATTTACTTAAATCATATTATAAAAAATAATTTTTAAAAATTATAAAAGTAATAAATGACAAAACATATAATTTGTGATATAGTATTTTATATTTTTTTAAGGTATAATATGAAAGATAAATTACACGATAATATACAGGATAATTTTTCTAACTTAGATGATGAAATATTAGATTTAAATATTGACCCTGTAACACAACTTAATTACAATACAACAGAAAATACTATGCAGCAGTATTTTAAAAATATTTCTGCATATAAACCATATACACATGAAGAAGAAATGGAGCTTGGATATAAAATACAGCAGGGAGATAAAGAAGCATTAAAAAAACTTATTCTTGCTAATTTAAAGTTTGTAGTATCTATTGCAAATAAATATAAAAATCAGGATGTTCCATTACTTGATTTAATAAATCAAGGTAATATTGGTCTATTAGAAGCAGCAAAAAGGTATGACCCATCAAAAGGTACTAAATTTATTACATATGCTGTCTGGTGGATTAAACAGGCTATAATACAGGCTCTTAATGAACAAAGCAGCACTGTTAAAATGCCAGTAAAACATACTACTTATCTTTATAAGATTAATTCAGCAACAGAAAAACTTACAAAAGAACTTGGCAGAGCACCATCTGTTGAAGAAATATCAAAAGCTACTGATATTCCAGCAGAAGAAATTGAAGAAGTTTTAATGGCTTCTAAATCATATCTATCCCTTGATAATTATATAGGAAATGATGAAGATAAAACTTTTCTTGACTCTATAGAAGATGAAGATTCTAATGTGGAAAAAGTTATTATTGCAAAAGCATTAAAATCATCAATTGATGAAATCATATCAAGTCTCGACTTTCGTGAAGCTGAAATTATTATTAAAAGATATGGTTTTGATGGCGGCCAGCCTCAAACATTAGAAGAACTTGGTGAAAGTATGGGCGTTTCAAGAGAGCGTGTAAGACAGCTTGAAAATAGAGCATTAGAAAAACTTAAAAAGAAAGCTCTTAAAAAACGGTTAAATGACTACCTTAACTAAATTAAGATGTACAAAAAATAACCTGTAAATATATTATATTCCATTACATATACTGTTTTTATTGTTAAATAACTTCTTTATATATTTTATTATAATTCATTTATTAAATCCGTAATATATTAAATCATTGAATTATCCATTAAGACAGTATCATATATCCAGCAGTAATATAAATAAATTAGTTTATTAGCTGTAAAATATACCCTTAAATCTATGCTTTTTTCATCACACATTCCTTTTCTCTGTAAAAATAAATATGCCTTTTTTTATATAGTCTGCTTAAAAATTTATAAAGTATATAGAAAATTAATATATATTGTTAATAGAATAACAAAGCAAAAGTATTTTTGTAAAAAGTTTATAATAGCTGATATTATATAAAAAACTTATTAATATAATGATGTAAAATTAAACATTATACCATTAATCTTATATTAATTTTATAAATAAAGTATATAGTGACTATCAAAAATAATTTAAACTAACTGTAGATAATTTATATATAAGCTTTATACAATTAATAAAGTACAGCTTATTTTATAATGTATTATAATTTCTTTAAAGCTGCTGCTTAAAATTATGATAAATAAATATTGTATAAATCTTACAATATATTAGACAACAGATGAACAATATTACTGGTTTTATAATGTAATGGATGATAAAAACAGCATTTTATAAATATTTATTGGTATATTTTATAAAACACATTATCACAGGCTAAAAATCACTTTATACTGTAATAATCTTTTTTAAATAAAGCAGAATTAATATGTAATTATTACTATACTTATATAATACAGCAATAGATTAAAAAAGTGCTATATTATTATAACTAAACTGCATAAAAATAAAAAAAGCTGGACAGCATAAACACTATCCAGCTTAAAAAGTTTTATTGATAAGTAAATATAACTTTATTTAGCAAATTCTATAGCTCTGGACTCTCTAATAACCATAACTTTTATCTGTCCAGGATATGTTAATTCTTCTTCTACTTTTTTAGAAATATCTTTAGAAAGAACAACTAAACCATCATCATTTACTTTATCTGGCTCTACAATAATTCTAACTTCTCTACCTGCCTGTATAGCAAATGATTTTGCAACACCTTCAAAAGAAGATGCCACTTCTTCAAGCTGTTCAAGACGCTTAATATAGCTTTCTAACACTTCTCTCCTTGCTCCAGGGCGGGAAGCTGATATTGCATCACTTGCCTGCACAAGGATAGCTTCAATACATTTAAATTCTTCTTCACCATGGTGGCTGGCAATAGCATTAATAATACGCCAGTCTTCTTTATTTTTCTTAGCTACTTCAATACCTATTGTAGTATGTGAGCCTTCTGCTTCATAATCTATTGCTTTACCAATATCATGTAAAAGACCTGCCCTTTTAGCAATTTTTGGGTCAAGACCAAGTTCTGCTGCCATAATACCAGCAATAGTTGCAACTTCTATAGAATGACCTAATACATTTTGACCATAACTTGTTCTGTATTTTAATCTGCCAATAAGTTTTAAAATTTCCTGACTCATATTATGGATGCCTAAGTTAAATACAGTTTCTTCACCAAGTTCTAAAATATGTTTATCCATTTCCTGTCTGCTTTTTTGGTGCAGTTCTTCAATTCTTGCAGGGTGTATTCTTCCATCAGTAATTAATTTTTCTAATGTTAATTTTGCAGTTTCTCTGCGGAATGGGTCATAGCTTGATAAAATAACTGCTTCTGGAGTATCATCAACAATAATATCTACACCAGTAATTGTTTCAAATGTTCTAATATTTCTACCTTCTCTACCAATAATACGACCTTTCATTTCATCATTTGGCAGGTTAACTAAAGTAACAGTAATATCATTTGTAAATTCAGAAGCACATCGTTGTATAGCTGTTGAAATTATACTTCTTGCTCTTTTTTCAGATTCATTTTTTGCTTCTTCTTCTAACTCTCTTATAGTTCTTGCAGAGTCTTTTTTAGCTTCATCAACCATTTGCTCTATAAGCATTTTTTTAGCTTCTTCACCAGTCATGCAGGCAGCGCGTTCAACTTCTTTAATTAAGCTTTGTTTAATTTCTTCATTTTTAGCTTTAAGAGCGTCAATATCTTTCATACGCCTGTCATATTCTTGATCTCTTTTAACAAGCTGTTCTTCTTTGCGTAAAGCTGATTCCATTTTCTTTTCTAAAGTTTCTTCTCTGGCTTCAAGTCTACGCTCAATATGACTGATATCTTTTTTCTTTTCTTTTATTTCTTTTTCTAAATCCTGACGGCCTTTAAAAATAATTTCTTTAGACTCCAGTTTTGCTTCTTTTATAATTTCTTCTCCCTCTTTTTTAGCTTTTGAAATTATATCTTCTGCTGTATTGTTTAATTTTTTATTTTCTTCTTCTTTCATTTTTTTGGCAACTAAATACCCAGCTGCAAGACCTGCCAATACACAAACAAGCCCTACTACAATATAATAGCTCATTACGCCCTCCTGATAATAATACGATTTTCTGTAAATATTTCATCTACAGCTTTATCAAAGTTTTCTGTTTCAATTTTGTCTATAACTTGAAATTCATAGGCAAAAGCCGATTTAATAGTAGTATTCGCTACTGCTAAATACCTGTCGTAATAACCACCACCATATCCTATGCGATTACAACTTTTATCAAAGGCAACACCAGGAATACACATAACATCTGGTAAAATATCAAGCTCCTTTCCTGCTGGCTCATAAATACCAAACTTACCAGCATGTAGTTTATCAAAACCTTCAAACTGCTTAAATAACATATCTTTACCGCGTACTACTGGTAAAAATATTTTTTTACCTTCAGCACAAAGCCTTTCTATAAGCGGCAGAGTATTTACCTCATTTTCTATGGGATAATAGAATAAGAAAATGTTTAAAAAATAATATTTTTTATAAAAAGCATTAGTTATTTTTAATGATTTATCTTTTAATTCATCATTAGAATAATTATTCCTTAACACTTTTATTTTATTACGAATATCTTGTTTATTCATAATCTTTAATATCATTCCATAGATTATGTAATCTTTCTTTAATCTTCTGCTCAAATCCAAAATTAGATGGATGATAAAACACAAGATTATCACTAATATAGCGTTGTTTAATAAAATTACCATAATCAAAAGGATACTTATACCCTTTTGGATTTTGCCTTATATTCTCTGGCACCACAGGATCATGGTTTTTAAGATAATCCATTACCTGATGATACCCATTATAGCTTCTGTTACTTTTAGGGCATGAGGCAAGAAAAGTCACTGCATGGGCGAGTATTATATAACCTTCAGGCACTCCCACATTCATAAAAGAATTATAGCAGGCATTAACAAAAATCTGCCCGTCTGGGAAAGCATTGCCAATATCTTCTGAAGCAGAAATCATTAATCTTCTAAACACAGCTTCAGGAGAAACCCCATTTTTAATTAATTTAAAACACCATAATAATGCAGCATCAGGGTCACTTCCCCTGATACTTTTTATCATAGCAGATAAAATATCGTAAAATTCATCATTTGAAAATTGGTTAACAGGCATAATACTTTCTATTTCTTTTATTGAAAGATATAATGTATCTCCCTGTCTGTTTCCTGTTAATGCTGATATCTCAAGAAGATTTAAAAACCTTCTACTGTCTCCTTGAGATAAAGAAATTATATGTTTTAATGCACCATTTTCTACCACTTCAGAAACATTCTGCATTTTTTTTATATGTTTGCAGGCTTTGTTAAACTGCTTTTCAAAGGCTTCATCACTAATAGCTTTGAATTTAAACATAATACTTCTTGAACGCAAAGCAGGAACTAAATTGAAATACGGATTTTCGGCAGAAGCACCTATCAGTTTGATTTTTCTGTCATCTATTAATTTTAACAGAATATCTTGCTGAGATTTATTGTATCTATGAATTTCATCTATAAATACTATTATGTTTTTTTCATATACAGCCTGTTCAGCTAACCTTTTTAAATCAGCTGCACCACTAACTGCAGCATGGATTTTGTATACAGGGCAGTCCATTTGTTTCCCTGTCACTTCTGCCATACTTGTTTTGCCTGTCCCCGGAGGACCAACAAACATAATAGAGTCAAAAGATGCGCTTTCTATTAACGATATTAACAATGCATCAGGTCTTGTTAAGTGCTCCTGACCAACTATATCATCAAATGAATGCGGACGCATTGCATCAGCTAAATTCATTAAAATATTATCCGATAAATCTATAAAAATCCGTGTTTTATTCAAACAACGAAATTATTTTTATTAACCCCCGCATATGCCGTTCACAACTGACACTGTAGCCTGTTACAAACAGGCGCCGCTCTGTGCTGCTTTAGGCTTTCGGATACAAGTCCGACCTGCACACCACAACATGCATCACGACTATTAATTAAAAAGTGTTGGCTCCAGCATGTCAAAAAGTTTTACAAACACCGCAGGGGATTATTTATTATCCACTTTTTTAATTAAATCATCAATCTTACTATCAATACTTTTATAGTAAGAGATAGTTTCTTTTAACTGCTTATTTTCAAGCAGTAACTTATAAGCAACACTCACTGCTGCTTTAGCATCAGACCTTAGTTGAGATTTTTTTAAAAATTCATCCATCATACCAGAAAGCTCTTTTGCAATATCTTTATAATACTGTTCCTGCCCTTCTGGTATATTAAGCAGCAAATGCTGACCTAATATTGTTAATTCAAAAGAACCCATATCCCCTCAAACTAAGATTCAAGCTTTATAAGCATATTTTCTATACGCTTTCTAACAATCTCTTTATTCTGCTTCAAAAGATTGTTTTCTGTTTCAATATTACCTATATGAATTAATAAACTATTATTCTTCTCAAGAAGTAAATCTCTTTCCTGCTTAACAGCATCACATTCTGCAAGCAGTTTATCAAGCTTTTCTTCAAGAAGAAGTAATTTATCTTGTATCATCATAAACTAATCTTATCACTATTAAAGTAAAAAGTCAACTATGGTATCGCAAGAATTTTATGTGTTTGAGGAATTATTCTTGCTTCTATATTTTTACTATAATACATGTTATACAAGTAATCAATAGTATCTTTTGTGATTATGCTGTCAACAGGCTGGATAATAATATTTTTTATATTATATTTATGCAGCTTATGTGCTGTATAATCTATAATTTCTTTTGCATTATCTTCAGGCAGTAAAAGTTTTAAATAATAATCACTATGTTTTAAGCTGCTTAAAGCTTTTAATAAAACAGGTAAATTTGTTAATACTTTTTCAGAATGAGTTTTTATATCAATGCTCATAATATCAAAAATATAATCAAGCTCTTTAAAATATTTTGTAATAAGTCCACTTGTTTCTAAAAATAACTTTGCTTTTGATTTATTTTTAAAAATACCAGCAAGTTCTTTTACAAATTCATAATGGATTAACGGTTCACCACCTGTAATAGAATAACTGTGAAAATTATTCCCTGCTCCAAATTCTTTTAAAACAATTTCTGATAATTCTTCTGCAGATACTGGATTATTATATTGTTTATTATTTATTTCAAAATACTCTTTATCCTGTATATCAGTATCACAATAAGGACAGTTAAAAGGACATTGTGAAAGCCTGATAAAAACTTGAGCTGTTCCAATATATTTTCCTTCACCCTGTGTAGAATAAAATACTTCTGATATATTAATTTTCATAGCTACCATCCTATAAATGATTGACAAGTTTATATCAAATGGTATAATTGATATAATAAAAAATTCAAAGTAGATATTATGAGTAATATTGATATTTTAATGGCTTCTTATAACTCTGAAAAATATATAGCAAGCCAGATTAATTCTATTTTAAGCCAAACATACAATGATTCTCACATATACATTAATGATGATATATCTACTGATA
>CAJUJZ010000063.1 GCA_910586745.1 uncultured Mucispirillum sp.
TATCAAAATTATTAAATATATATTCCTGCAATGATTTATCTTGTAAATTTAATAGTGTATCAAACACATTTTCTAGATATTGCATATTTGCATTTGGATTAAAGCGTTCAGCAATATATAAAATATTTTTATAATTTACATCAAATGACTGTGTATTTAAAACTAAATTAAAAAAATCAATAGAAGATATAATATTTATATTATTTAAGTATATACCAGTTTCTTTTAATAAGTCTAAAATGTCTTGAGTTAGCCACTTTTCTTTATCTATATCTTCTATGGATAATTGCGAAGTATTATTTTGTTGAGTATTTGCATAGTAAAATAGTTGATTTTTATTGTAGTGTTCATATCTATAACAAAATAAGATATCATCAGTAAGATTTTTTTCTAAAGCTGATATATAAAATTCATTAGTAGATATATCTAGTTTTATTTCTTCTATTTCTTTTTTTATTTTATCATTTGGGTTAGTAAAAATTCTTTTATATACCATTAAAATATTAAGTATAACATTTATAAGACTTGTTATATTGTTTTGAGTTGATATATTATGTGTTAAAGTTTTATAATAATATATAATAATATATGTAAAATTAGTATATGGATTAGTGTTTATATCAATATTTTCATTTTCAGTAATATTATACAAGCTAATTAGATATTGGTAATAAAAGTTAATAAATAGATAGTCAGTATTTTTAGATACTAAGTTTTTTAAGATTGTATCATAAATTATCTTAAATTTTAGTTCACCATTGATTAAATATTGAAATGATATATTTTCTAGTAAATAAATATTTAGTATTTCAAGCCTTTTTGTCTCTTCTATATCAATAAAATTTAGAAAATTTTCTAAATATATTTTCTCATTAATTCTAGTAAGATATGTAAGGAATTGTTCTCCATTATGTGCTGCAATATTTTGTAAAAACGCCCTTTCTTCATAGGTTAAATAATTTTCAGTAATTGCAGACATATAATCTTTATATGTCTCATCAATATATCCATCTTCTACTAAAAACTTAATTAAATTAAAGTATCCACCATTATAGATATAATCATATCCTTTTGGCGCTTTAAAAAATTTATTGCTATCTTCATTTAAATCTATACACTCTTTTATGGTTTTATATTTTAGGTCATCTAAATTTATCTCATCTTGTTTTGCAAATTCTTCTTTATGAAATAATTCTGCTAAATATCCTTTATTAAAATATAATTGATTAAAATCTTTTGGAAATAAATTTTTATATATTATAAGTGATAATAGTTTGATAAATTTTGTATGTGGCTTTCTATCCTGTAGCTTAATAAATTTACTATAAATATAATATTCATTAGCTATATTTTTTATTAATCTGCTGTTATCTATAAAAAGGGATACTTTAATTAAAAATTTTTTATTTCTTTCATCTTTTATTTCATCAGCAAATAATTCTGCCATATAGTCATAAGCATTGCCTTTATGGATATATGGCACAACTGGAATAATAAAGTCAAAAAACTTTGTTCTTTCTTCTGCTGTAAACATATTATCACATATTAGGTAAATAAATTTAATTGGTTTATATTCTTTATCTTCTCTTTTTAGTGTTTCATTTAATAATATATTTATTTCTCTTAATTTTTTAAATATTGTTACATCTTCATATCTATCAATATCTTCAAAAATAAAATATTTAACACCAGCATTTTTAAATAAATATAATATTTCATCAGTATATTTATCAAATATAGAATCATCATCATTATTAAATAGTTCTATTTCATTCCCATATATATTTATTTTTCTTAATATTCTTCTCTTTTTGAATAAAGTTATTGTTTTATTAATAGAATATAAAGAATATATACTGCCTAGTATTAATAGTATATTTATTGAAACACTCTTTATATCAGCTATTTTTGAAAAAAATATTTTGCTTATTGTTTCATCGCTTATATTAACTATTACTAAACATATAAATATAATACTGATTATTAGTGTATGAATAAATGTTCCCACTTTATATGAAAGTTTACTTGTATCTATTTTATTATTTGCTAAAAATCTACTATATTCTATTTTTTTACTTTCTATTTTATGTATTAATTGATTAATAAGTTGTGCTTCTAAATCTTCTTCTATTTTTTTATTGGTTATACTATTTTCTTTTATTTTATCATCATCTTCCATATCCCCACTGTTAAAGTTGGTTAATGAAAGTGTTATAAAATTATAAGTGCCAAATTCTTTTTTTACATTTTCTATTACACTGCTTTTGCCAGATGCATAAGGGCCTGTTACTGTTATATTTGTAATCTTTTTGCTTTTGCCATTATGGTTAAGTGCAAATTTAAAGGCATCATTGTATTTATCATAATTATCGCTTTCTACTGGTGCAAGGCTGTAGAATTTTGTATTTTCAGTTTTAGTATTTTGTTCATTCTGCTCAGTATTTTCTTTATTGTTTTCTTCTGCCATTTTTTCACCTGCAAAAATATTTACAAACCTTCATTTTAACATATTTATTAGTTTATATAAAATATTCAATATGTCAATATCTTTCCCCACAAAAAAAGGGAAACCAGTTTCCTGATTTCCCTTATATATTTTATGCTGCTTATAATATTATATTTGTTTATCCATAAGCATTTTTCTGATACCAACTATTGCTTTTGTTGGGTTCAGTTCTTTAGGGCATGCTTCCACGCAGTTGTAGATTGTGTGGCATCGCCATACGCCATGTTTATCGTTTAAGATAGCAAGGCGTTCATCTGCACCTTCATCTCTTGTATCAATTAAGTATCTCCAGGCTCTTAAGAAAGCATTCGGACCGAGATAATCTTTATCCACCCAGTAGCTAGGGCATGAAGATGAGCAGCAGCCGCAAAGGATACATTCATATAATCCGTCAAGTTTTTTCCTGTCTTCTGGTGACTGATATAATTCACCGTCTGGCATTGGAGAGTGGCGGATAATATATGGTTTAACTGTAATAAATTTATTTATAAAGCTGGAAATATCCACGACTAAGTCTCTTATTACAGGCATACCTGGTAATGGTTTGATTGTAATATCAGAGCCTAAATCTTCTACTTTAGTCATGCAGGAAAGCATATTTACGCCATTTACATTCATACCGTCTGAACCGCACACACCTTCACGGCAGGACCTGCGGAATGAAAGAGTAGGGTCAAGTTCCCATTTAATTTGGTTAAGAACAGTAAGTAAAAGCATACCCGGCCTGCGTAACTCTACTTTGTATGACTGGAAGTGAGGCGCTTTATCTTTATCTGGGTCGTATCTTAATATTTTAACATTTATAAATTTGCTCATATCGTCCTTCCTTATGATTAGTAAACACGAGGTTTAGGTGGGAATGGTTCAACAGTAAGCGGTTTAGTTCTAACTGGTCTGTATTCCAGATTAATAGTTTTACCGCCATCAGCTATAGTTACATTTGTATGTTTCATGTAGTTTACATCATCTCTTTCTGGATAATCTTCACGAGCATGACCGCCGCGAGATTCTTTACGCATTAATGCAGATTTAGCTGCACATCTTGCGATAAGTATCATGTTATTAAGTTCTAATGCTTCTACTAAGTCAAGGTTGTATACGCTTGATTTATCAACTACTTTGAAATCATCTAATAAGTCTGCAATTTCTTCAAGTTCTTTAACTGCAGCACTCATATGTTCTTCAGTTCTGTAAACACCTGCTTTTTGTTCCATAAGCTTTGTAAGTCTTGAATATACTGGGCCGTAAGTATTTTTACCGTTTGCATTTGCAAATCTTTCTAATAATTTAAGACCTTCCTGACCTGCATTTTCTGGAAGTTCTGCAGCTTGATTTTCTTTTGCAAATTTTGCAGCTCTTTCACCAACTGTTCTGCCGTAAACAACAAGGTCAAGCAGAGAGTTTGTTCCAAGACGGTTAGCACCGTGAACAGAGTTTGCAGAACATTCACCAGCAGCAAAAAAGCCAGGATAAACATTTTCAGCATCTGAGCCATAGCCTTTGATAACTTCACCAAGATAGTTAGTAGGGATACCGCCCATTTGATAGTGAGCTGTAGGCATAACAGGGATAGGTTCTTTTGTGCAGTCAACCCCTGCAAATACTAATGCAAGCTCATGGATACCAGGAAGTTTTTCCATAATAGCTTCCTTGCCGATATGGTCAATTTTTAAAAGGACATGGTCTTTATTAGCACCAACACCTTTACCAGCAAGCACTTCTTTTACCATAGAGCGAGATACGATATCACGCGGTGCTAAGTCTTTAATAGTTGGAGCGTATCTTTCCATAAAGCGTTCGCCTTCGCTGTTTAAAAGGATACCGCCTTCACCACGAACACCTTCAGTAATAAGGTTGCCGTGTCCGTAAATACCAGTTGGGTGGAATTGAAAGAATTCAGGGTCGCACCAAGAGAAACCTGCTCTTAATGCTAGTGCTAAACCATCACCAGTATTAATGTGTGCATTAGAAGTAGTAGCAAATATACGGCAGTTACCGCCTGTAGCAAATATGATTGCTTTAGCGTGGAACATATGAACTTCACCATTTTGCAGGTCAAGACATAATACACCGCACACTCTGTCGCCGTTTCTGATTAATTCTATTGCTAAAAATTCATTATAAAACTGAGTGCCCTGTGCAACTGCTTTTTCAAATAATGTTTGCAGCATTGCATGCCCTGTTCTGTCTGCAACATAACATGCTCTTTTTACTGGGCGTTTGCCATATTCTGCAGTGTGACCGCCAAATGGACGCTGTGCGATTTTGCCTTCTGGAGTTCTGTTGAAAGGAAGACCAATATGCTCAAGCTCAATAATCATTTCTGGGGCTTTGCGGCATAGATATTCAGCAGCATCTTGGTCACAAAGGTAATCAGAACCTTTAACAGTGTCATACATGTGCCAGTGCCAGTTATCTTCTTCATAGTTGCCAAGAGATGCAGAAATACCACCCTGAGCACTGATTGTGTGACTTCTAGTAGGGTAAACTTCTGAAATAACTGCTGTTTTAGCATATTGAGATGCAACTTGTGCAGCATTAAGTCCCGCACCGCCTGCACCTACAACAAGGACATCATATTCGTGGTATTCTATTTTTGTAGTATTTATCATAATTTAACCTCGTAACACTTTTAAGATTATTAAAACAGGCCTTTTGAAAGCCCAAGAATAATAAGTGCAAGTGTCCAGTATATTAAGTAAAGGATAAAACGAGTGCCTTTACGAGATACATAATCATCTGTAACCATTTTTAAGCCATTGAAAGCATGGAATGTTACAAAAAGCCATAATGCAGCCATTAAGAAAGAATTACTGCCTTCAAAGATACCGCCACCTGCTTTAGTCATTATTTTGCCGAGCAGGTGATAGCCTAATGCAGCAATCAAAACTATGCCTGAAATTCTTTGCAGTGCCCATGCGATAGTGCCATTATTGCCTGTTCCTGTATATTTATAAACTTTCATAATTACTCTCCCTCAGCTGCTTCTACATTAGCAGCTGATTCTGCTGCGATAACATCTTTAACATAGTATAGTCCCACAAGGGCAAGTAACACAGCTAATACTGTAAAGACAGCAAGAAACTTCTTAAAGCAGCCTCTTTCAGCAGCTCCAAAAAACTCCATAAATATGATTCTTAAACCATTCATAGCATGCCATGCAAACATGATAATGACAACAGCTTCAACATAGATGTTTTGAACGATTGTTGGCAGGAAAGAACATACACCGCCAGAGCCTAGCATATGCAGGATAAAATAAAGCACAAGAAGAACACCAGTTACTCTGTGCAGTATCCAAGCAATCATACCAGGGTGTTTACGGTAGCCCATAGCCGAAATTTCTAAATCTTTTCTAGGCATAAACGCACTCCTTTATAAATTATATTAAATTTATATCATCTCTTTATTAAGATGCTAAATTCCTTAATTAGTATGAAAAATAGAATGTATAGATGTTTACACTCTTGTATTTAAATATATAAATTGAATTTTGTCAACATTTTTTATTAAATTTAATACATAAATAAAAAAAAGGTTTAAAATTAAAAAGTGTATGTATTAATGCTATATCAATACTTTTTACAAGTCTGTAAATAATAGGATAAAAAAGATATATTTTGTTTTACCAAATGTAAAAATAATCTATTAAAATAGTAGATATTGGTAAAAATAAAACAATGTTATTGACTTTAGTGAAATATTTTTTGATTGTTCAATAGTTAAAAAATAATGAAATATGGTAAATATTTAAAGCAAAAATATTAAAAAATAAAATTAAGACAGCACAATAAATTAAAATATAAATAAACTGCATATAAAAAATATAACCAAATAAATATTTAAGAATACAAAATGATTAAAAATGCTGCATGATAAATATATATGCTTAAATGCCAATGGTTTTTGGAATGTTCTATAAACTTTGTGGATAACCTGTGGAAAACTTTATATACATAAAGCCTTGAAAAATAAGGCTTTTTTATGTCAATAGAAAAGTTTAACAGTATTATCAATAGTTTATAAAAGAATAATGAAATATCAATAAAATATAACGGTGCATGGATAACTAAGAAGGTTTTATTTGATAACCTGTGGAAAAGTGTGGAAAGAATAATAAATATTATTGTAATATCAAATAGATTGTCTTGCTGCTTAAAATTTAAGCAGCTAAAAAATGCTGTATATTTTATGTAAAATAAGAATGAAAGAAGTAAAAAGAAAGTATATAATAGTAGATATGAATATCTGAGCGTAAGCGAAGATGCTAAATAAAAAATTCAATCCAGCTGTGGACTTTTATTTCCTCGCCGATTTGGCAACTAAAAAGGAGGAGATATTTTTCTGACTGAATAAGGTATAATCAGAAAATCTGGCTGCATGGCAAAGTCCTTGCGTCTCAAAAAAACGCTCCCCATGAATTTTTATTTAGACGCAAACAGGAAACAACTTCCGTTGTTTGCTTACTAAAAATAAAACACATCCTGTGTTTTGTATGCAGAATAAAATATTTCTATATTATTCTGTTTATATAAGAGCAGAGTATGAATAATTATGCAGCTAATAATAAAAAATCATTCATGTTTTTTTAGACGCAAATGGTAAGCAGGTTTCCTTATTTGCTTATTATAAGGACTGTATATTAAATGAAAAAGAACTGCTGCAATATAAGTAAAAAATCACTGATTTTGCTTAAAAATAGTTAAATATAAAAAATTATTCTTGTATTTCTATGAAAAACATATATAAATGATAGTTTATTATATAATTATTTAGTGCATAGGAGATATGATTATGGCTATTCGTGTTCGCTTTGCTCCAAGCCCTACAGGGCATATACATGTAGGTAATGTGAGAACAGCTCTTTTTAACTATTTATTTGCCAGAAGTCAGGGCGGTAAATTTATACTTCGCATTGAAGATACGGATTTAGAAAGGTCTACCCTTGAAAGTGAAGAGCTTATATATGAAGATTTGGAGTGGCTTGGTCTTGATTATGATGAAGGTCCTAAAAAAGGCGGCGAATATGGTCCATACCGCCAGACAGAAAGATTTGACATATATAATAAATATGCTGAAAAATTAATTGAAAACGGCTATGCATATAAATGCTTCTGCACAAAAGAAGAGCTTGATGCAGACAGGGAAAAAGCTCAAAAAGAAGGCAGAGCATATATATATAATGGTAAATGTGCTAATCTTACTAAAGAAGAAACAGCAGAAAGGGAAGCAGGGGGAGAAAAAGCATCTATCAGATTTCGTGCATTTAAACCAACTATTATGGTGCATGATATGATACATGGTGATATTGAATTCCCAACAAATGCTTTTGGTGATTTTATTATTATCCGTCCAGACGGTACACCAATATACAATTATGTTGTTGTAATAGATGATGCATTAATGAAAATTACTCATGTAATAAGGGGAGATGACCACTTATCAAACACTCCAAAACAGGCTTTAATATATGAAGCAATAGGTGAAAAATCACCTGTATTTGCTCATATTCCTATGATATTAGGACCAGACCATGCAAAACTTTCTAAAAGACACGGTAATACAAGTGTAGAAGAATTTAGAAAAGCAGGCTATTTAAAAGAAGCTATGATTAACTATATGTCACTTCTTTCTTGGAGTTCAGATGATGAAAGAGAACTTTTTACAATAGATGAATTAAAAGAAAAATTCTCTATGTCAAGAGTTTCAAAAAGTGCTGCTGTATTTGATTTCGATAAATTAAAATGGATGAACGGCATATATATCCGCGGTAAAGAGATTTCTGAATTATTAGAACTTTGCAAACCATATATAATATCAGCAGGCCTTGCAGATGAAAAATATATAAGCGAAAATAAAGAAAAAATGGAAGCTATGCTTTTATCTGTGCGTGATAATTTTATACTTTTAAGCGATGCTTCAGAATATTTACAGGTATATTTTAAACTGCCTGAAGAAATAACTGAAGAAGCCCGTGAAATGCTTGCTCTTGAAACAAGTAAAGGTGTGCTTGATTTATTCCTTTCAAAAATAGCTGGTAAGGATTATCTTGATTTAAATACTTATAGAGCAATAATGAAAGAAATTCAAAAAGAAACTGGAACAAAAGGCAGACCACTATATATGGCAGTCCGTTCAGGTGTAACAAGAAGCACAAAAGGGCCTGAAATGGACAGCGTGGCAACACTTCTTTCTTGTGATGAGCTTGCAAAAAGAATAAATGAAACAATGAAACTTGCAGGGTTTTTATAGAATGTTTAATTTAGGAATTATAGGCAGACCAAATGTAGGAAAATCAACCCTGTTTAATAGAATTGCAGGCAGACGGATTGCCATAACTGATGATATGCCCGGAGTTACAAGGGACAGGATAGAAGTAGAAACATCTTGGCTTGGCAAAGATTTTACACTTGTGGATACTGCCGGATTTGATTTACAGGCTGATATTTTAAAAAAAGAAATGCAGGAGCAGTTTTTTAAGGCATTAGAAGAAGCCGATTTTTTAATATTAGTAGTAGATGCATCTGTTGGGCTGCATGCACTTGATGAAATAGTGTGCGATATGCTTAGAAAATGCGGCAAACCATTTATTGTTGCTGTTAATAAAGCAGACAGCAATGCAAGAGAGCAGGCAGTAAATGAATTTTATAAGCTCGGTGATGTGGAGCTTTTCCCAATAAGTGCACTGCACGGCAGAAATGTAGATAATATTCTTGACTATATCCATGCCTATATACCTGAACAGGAAGAAACAGAGCCAGAAGAAGACTGCGATGAAGATGAAAGAATAAAAATTGCAGTTGCAGGCAGACCAAATGTTGGCAAATCAAGCCTTTTAAATGCCTGGCTTGGTGAAGAAAGGGTGATAGTTACACCACTTGCAGGCACTACAAGAGATAGTATTGATGTATATTTTACATATAAGAATGATAAATATATTATAACAGATACTGCAGGTATCCGCAAAAAATCAGTAATGTTTAAAGACACTATTGAAAAATACGGATATTACAGGTCAATAGATGCCGTAAAAGAAGCAGATGTGGTTGTAGCTGTCATTGACGGTGCTGATGGACTTAATGAAAGAGATGTAAAAGTAATCAGTGATGCATGGGAAGCAGGAAAACCAGTAGTGCTTGCAGTTAATAAGTGGGATATTGCAGGAAAAGATGAAAAGGCAGTAAAAAATTTTAAAAGAACACTTGCTGAAAAACTGCAGTTTTTAGCAAATCCACCATTAATATTTATATCTGCAAAAACTGGCAAAAACTGCGAAAAAATATTTGATGCAGTAAAAAAACTTTATCTTGAATATAATAAACGAGTGCCTACCCATGCAGCGAATGTTGTATTAAGAAAAGCTCTTGAAAGACATCAGCCGCCAGTTGTAGGTACAAAGAGATTAAAGTTTTACTATATGACTCAGGTTGCATCTCGTCCACCTTACTTTGTGGCATTTGTAAATAATCCGCAAGGGGTGCATTTCTCTTATGAAAGATTTTTAGTAAATATGTTAAGAGAAGCTTTTGGGTTTGACGGTGTACCTGTCCGCTTAAGTATAAGAAAAAGAAAAAGCAAATACAGTGACGAAGGAGAATAGTATATGAGCTGGGTATATTTAATAATTGCAGGGATTTTTGAAGTAGGCTGGCCTTTAGGCTTTAAGCTGGCTTCTACATATACAAAATACAGTGTTGTTTTTATTGGTATATCAGTAATATCTATGGCTTTAGGCGGTGTATTTTTATATATTGCTCAAAAAACTATACCAATAGGTACTGCCTATGTAATATGGACAGGGGTCGGTGCTGTTGGTACACTGCTTATAGGTATATTTTTCTTTGGTGACAGTGCAAATTTTTGGCGACTGTTTTTTATAACTATGATTATAATAGGTGTTATAGGCACAAAAATAGTGCATTAGTTTTAAAATAGTTTTTTTATATTAAGTATATATTAAGGTGTTAAAATGAGAGCAGATTTTGCAACAATTGGCAGCGGCTTGACCTATGAAATTAGAAACATCGTAGAGATAGCGAATTTTATGAAGTCTAAAGGTTTAGAGATTTCATGGGAAAATATTGGCGACCCAGTTATGAAAGGAGAGCAGGTACCAGAATGGATTAAAGATGTATTAAAAGAAGTTATTGATGACAATATGTCTTTTGCATACTCGCCT
This sequence comes from uncultured Mucispirillum sp., assembly GCA_910586745.1. GTDB lineage: Bacteria > Chrysiogenota > Deferribacteres > Deferribacterales > Mucispirillaceae > Mucispirillum. Next base: position 10,686 of record CAJUJZ010000063.1, read on the forward strand.
ACTAAGGGAGTAGATTCTACCCGTGAATATTTAGCCTCCAAAAGAAATGCTCTTGGTGGAGCACAAATCACAAAAGATGATATAATATTTTTTAACGGTTTAGGGGACGCTATTGCAAGAAGCTATTCTGTTATACGCGTTGATGCTCGTATAATTATGCCTGAACCAACTTATTCTACCCACTTTATGGCAGAAGTAGCTCATGCATCATTTCCACCAAACACATACAAAATGAACCCATATAATAACTGGGCACCAGATTTAGGCGAACTGATGAGAAAAATAAAAAGTGCTCATTCTATTGTTGGTATCCTTGTTATTAACCCAGATAACCCAACAGGTTATGTTTATTCTAAAGAAAAGCTTGCTGAAATTGTTCGTATAGCTCGTGATCATAATCTTTTTATTGTAGCAGATGAAATATACCATAATATGATATATAATGGTCAGAAAACTCCGTATTTATCAGAAGTTATTGGTGATGTGCCTGCAATAAGCATGAATTCTCTTTCAAAAGAAGTGCCATGGCCTGGAGCAAGGTGTGCATGGATTGAAGTTTATAACTATGGTAAAGATGCAGATTTTGACAGATATATTCAAGCAATATTCAAACAAAAACAGGCAGAAGTATGTTCTACAACTATGCCTCAGATGGCAATACCAAAACTTATGGAACACCCAGAATATTTAAAATATCTACAGATACGAGTTACTCACTATGAAAAACTTGCAGATATTGCATATAATGTATTAAAAGATATACCTTATATTGTTGTAAACAGAAGCAATGGTGCATTTTACTTAAGTGTTGTATTTAATGAAGCAGTTCTTAATAATAAGCAGCATTTAGAGATAGAAAATAAAGAAGTAAAAGAATATGTAAACAAGCTTTTAGACAATAACTCAGAACATGACAAGCGTTTTGCATACAACCTGCTTGGAGCAACAGGAATATGTGTTGTTCCACTTACTTCATTCTTTACAAACCTGCTTGGTTTCCGCATGACTTTACTTGAAAAAGATGTGGAAAGGTTTGAAAGAAATGTAAAAACAATCGCTCAAAAGATTGTTGAATATGTAGAATCAACAAAATAGATTATGACAGGTCTTTTTGGTTATTCCAGAAGGACTTTTTTGTGGATTAAAATATGATAAAAAGCGATATTACAATAAATTATTTTGTGCTTAAAGGTCTACTTGCAAAAAAAAAGAATATGACTAGTGGTGGCATTCATTCACTGCATAAAATGAAAAAACAGGTGAGAATAATCCTGTCTTTATAGAATATTTTTTATACTTAAGATAAACCTGTAATTATTTGGAATGATACCCAAGCTCATGCAAAACATATGTTCCTATCTTATGTTTTGATAAATGATGGCTGATGGAGTAAAGATAAAGGGCAGCTGCATAATTTATCCATTGAAAGATATCAGTATAGAATATAATAAGCTGCTTAATTTAAAAATAAATAATTGTATTCTCATATAAATATAGGCTCTTGACTAGTATCTTTTTTTAATGTGAAAAAAATGTTTTCCAAAAGTAGTAGAAAATTATCATTTCTGTAGTTAAATCTAACCTCACTTTCTTTTAAATGCAGGATAAATTTTTCATCAGTAAGACCATTAAATTTAGACAGCCTTCTCTTTGCAAAACTCCAAAAACTTATCTTTCCATTTACATAAGATTTATCCCTGATAAATTCATTTTTATGATGATATACTCATGTGTT
>CAJUJZ010000064.1 GCA_910586745.1 uncultured Mucispirillum sp.
ATTTATTAGTAATGAGAGCTCGCTTTTCTTCTGCTTTTTTAGGTCCATTTGTAATATTGTTAATGTATATTTTTTTTGAAAAGAATACATTTGTTAAATATCTTCTTTATGTGTTTGCATTTTCTGTTGTTATTATGAATGGCTCAAATATTGTAGAAAAACAATCTTCATATGTTATTGGATACGAACAGGATAAGATGATTTCATTTGATATAATAAACCGAATATATAGTAAATATCCCGATGTATATGATGCAAAATATAATGTCCTTTTTTATGGTAATTTACAGCACAATAACCATCCTTTGAGAGTTTCATCAGATATGTTTCAAGCATCTTTTTATTCAGCAGATGGTGGTAATACTGATAGAATATTAAGTTTTATGAAAATATTGGGATTGAATATGAATATCAATAAATATGATAGAGATAGATGTGAAAAAGATATGCTTGATTTCATAGACACAATGCCAGTATATCCACACAATAATTCCATACAGCTTTATGAAAATACTGTTATTATCAAACTAAGATAAAATTCAGTAATTTCATTTATGTAATAATTTATTTAAAAATATTGGTTTAGCAGTAAAATAAGATGAAACATTATGGATAAATTGAGCCTGTAAAAAAGTATATAAAAAGAGCAAAAATAAGTTTTATTATATATTTTATAAGTAAACAGATATGGCAGAAAATAATAAGTATGAACACAAATGTGTAATGATGGAAAGCAGGCACCAACTAATATTGAATTTATTATTATAATATGATATAAAATTAGCTGATATTATTTAATAGATTTAAAGACCTGTTAAGACGGATTTTATTCTGTTTAGTTTACAACTATAAAGAAGTAGTATAAAATATTCAAAAAATATAGTATAAAATGGTTTTAGAAAAAAATATTAGAAATAAAATAATATTAGTATAATGTGTAAATCCAGACCATATCTTGTTTTTTTAGAAAAGATGTATAATTTACTAATAGAAGCAGAAGTAAAAATCAAATTAAATCCCAGTAAGGATGGGCACAATAAAGAATATACAGATTATAGGAGTGATTGCAAAACAAGACAATTAATCCAAAGCTGGATGCTATAAAAAATGATTTGAACTTATCCAAAAAAATTTAGACTAAGCTAGTGAAATCTATATTCTTGAGAGAGTAAAGCTAATAAAATCTCTTAACTGCTGATAAGTTATATATGTATAATTGTTTAAATTTTCATAGATTAAAAAGATTTGTATGTTTTAAGTTTTTTCGGATTATTTTTAAAATAGATATGGTTTTATAGGATAAATAATTGATAAATAACAAGCTTATATTATACTGACGAGAGAATTTTGCGAGGATATTTTTTTCCAATTGAGTAGCGAAGGAATTAAAAAAATGACTAAACCCTTAGGTGAAGTATCTAAAATATATATAAGGCAAATTATAAAAATGCTTATTATTGACTAAATAATCTTATATGGCTTATTTAAATTTTTAGGTAAGTCATATTCAGAATTTATTGAAAAACTGCCAAAAAATAAATATATATTTATTGATACAGGTAATATGTTAGTAGAGAGACTAAACCGCAATTAGATTAAAAACCTATTAAAATAATACGAATAAAAATATAAAATAATTATAAACATATCTTTAATCGTAATATTTCAGATGAGTTATGCCCATAAATTTTAAATTTATATGATTTACTATTTACAAATTTATATTTTTAGTGCAATATCTACTGAAAATTTAATTTATGGAGTATAGGATTAATGAGCATTTCAGATATTTTAAATACTAGAAAGCTGTCTATTTCTTTTGAGTTTTTTCCGCCTAAAACTTTAGCAATAGAAAAAGTGCTTTTTGATACTATAGATTCTTTACAGGAAGAAAATGCAGATTTTTCATCAGTTACTTTTGGAGCAGGCGGCTCTACTGCTGATAAAACTTTTGACTGGATAAATTATATTAAAGATACATGCAAATATGAAACTATGATGCATATCACATGTGTTGGCTTTGATAAAGTTACACTTGATAATATTTTGGAAAAGCTTGAAAATGCTGGGATAGAAAATGTGCTTGCACTTCGCGGTGATATACCAAAAGGCAGAGATTTAAAGCAGGGCGATTTTAAATATGCTTCTGATTTAGTAAGCTATATTGCCCGTTGTGGCAAATTCTGCATAGGAGTGGCAGGCTATCCAGAAAAACACCCAGAATCCCCCGATTTAGAGAAAGATATAGAGATGCTGAAATATAAAGTAGATATGGGAGCATCATTTATCATTACTCAATTATTTTTTAATAATGAGTATTTTTACAGGTTTAGAGAGTATGCCGAAAAAGCAGGTATAAAAGTGCCTATTGTGGCAGGAATTATGCCTATTGTAAATTTTTCTCAGATAGAAAGATTTAAAGTAATGTGCTCAAGCCATATACCTGAACATTTAATAAATTCAATGGAAGGTAAAAGTGAAGAAGATATTGCGTCTATTGGTATAGATTATGCTGTTAACCAGTGTGAAGATTTAGTTAAAAATCAGGTGGCAGGTCTTCATTTTTATACATTAAACAGGTCTCACGCTACAAAACGCATATTAGATAAACTACATTTCTTATAATTATATGCTGTATAATATACAATAAAAACAGGGCTTATTAAAAGCCCTTTTTTTAGTATGTAATTAACTCATTCTTCTTAAATTTATTACAAATAGAATAATCACAACACCTATGATTATCATAGCAATACCAAGTACAAGACTGATATATACAGAAACTATTTTAGGAATTGCAGCAATTAAAAGAGCTAAAAGAATACCAACAATACCACCAGCCATTAAAGACTTCCATGCATGATATGTTCTTTTTTTCCATTCAATTGCTGTTACAACGGCAGTAACACTTTTTAATGCTATCCAGAAACCTACTAATAAAGGCAGTAGATTTTCAAGAGCAGACTGGCTGCTTAAAAGCATAATACCAAGTATAATAGATATAGCACCTTCTATTAAATAGTATACAGCACCTTTAAAATCACGCAGACTTATAAATAAAAATATATTTGTAAGTCCTGAAACAATCATTAATATACTTATAATAACAGCAAATGCAGTCATTGTGCCTGCAGGGTTCATAATAATAATTACACCAAATATCATAAGAAGCACTGAAAATATAATGCTTGCTAAATAGCTGGAACTAGACATAATATCTCCTTAAAAGTGGTATGAAAACCCAATAGTATATTTAAGCTGCTGCATATCAAGTGTATCTGATATGCTGCCAATACCTGTTAAATCTAAGTTAAATTTAGGGTTTTGAGCATAAGTATATCTAAACTCAAAAAATGCACCCCATCTGCCGTCTTTTGTAAAAAGATATTCAACACCGGCAAATGCGTCAAACCCTATTAACTGGCTGTTTTGTGTAAAATCGCCATAGTAAACACCATTATTTGTGCCACTGGAAATATTAAAAGTAGCAAAATTATATGATACACCAATACCAATCCATGCATTAACGATGTTTGATGATGTCATATAGGCAAGATTCAAGGCAATAGGTGCCATATTAGCTTTACCTTTTATCTGCTGGTCTTTTGTAGTGAAATCTCCGCCAATATAGTCAGCACTAAAGCCTATGGAGAAATTACCCCAGAATTCATTTAATATATTATAATATACAAAACCGCCGCCGCCTGGAGCTAAATCGCCCCATGCATTAGAAATTCTGTCTGTTAAATTACCAGTAATGGCTGCCATACCATGCCTTTTTGCATAGCCGTAGTTATATGGTTTATCGGTTCTGTCATCAGCAAAAGCAAAACTGCATGCAAATGATAAAATAATAATTATTAACAATATTTTTTTCATTTGTATGTTTAGTCCTCAATTAAATCTGTTGGGTCTATTGGATACTGCCCAGTAAAGCATGCAAAGCAGAAGTTATTATCAATAAGCACTTTTTTCATACCTTTAAGTGAAATATATCCAAGAGAATCTGCCCCTATAAATTTTCTAATTTCTTCTTCTGTATGTGTATTAGATATCAGTTCTTTTTTAGTAGGTGTATCTATTCCATAATAACAGGGATAGCTTGTAGGTGGAGCAGATATTCTCATATGTATTTCTTTTGCTCCAGCATCACGCAGAAGTTTCACGATTTTTTTACTGGTAGTTCCGCGGACAATAGAATCATCAACAACAACTATTCTTTTACCGTTAATAAGGTTTCTAACAGGGTTAAGTTTTATTCTTACACCAAAATCACGGATATTTTGTGATGGTTCAATAAAAGTTCTGCCTACATAATGGTTTCTGATAATGCCAAGTTCAAAAGGTATTTTGCTTTCTTCAGAATAGCCGATTGTTGCAGTAATACCGGAATCTGGCACAGGTATAACAATATCTGCATCTACTGGACATTCTTTTGCAAGTATTCTTCCAAAACCTTTACGCACCTCATAAACAGACTGTCCGAACATAAAAGAGTCAGGTCTTGCAAAATATACATGTTCAAAAATGCATGGTGCAGGGTGTTCAAGTTTGCCATTAGGAAAATAAGATTTTACACCGCTTGCATCAACAACAACCATTTCACCAGGTTCAACTTCCCTGACAAAATGGGCATCAATTAAATCAAGAGCAACTGTTTCGCTGACAAATACATATCCGTCTTTCATCATACCCATAGCAAGTGGACGGACACCGTGTGGGTCACGCATAGCAATAAGTTTATTATCAGCCATAAATACCATAGAGTATGAGCCTGTTATTTGAGTCATAACATTGGAAAGGGCTGTAATCAAGTCTTCATTTTTTAGTCTTTTAGCAAGCAGATGCATAATAGTTTCAGAATCTGTTCCAGTAGAGAAGATTACACCGTCTTTTATAAGCTGTTTACGGATTTTAAAAGCATTTACTAAGTTACCATTATAAGCAAGAGCACAGTCGCCTATTGGTAGTTCTGCTATAATTGGTTGAAGATTTCTTGCAGAAAAAATACCATCGGTAGGATATCTGTTATGACCTATGGCTATTTTGCCAGGTAATTTTTTAAGACGCTTTTTTGTATAAACATCAGCGACTAAACCTTCTCTTTTTTCTGAATTAATATGGTCGCCGTCATAGGCAGCAATACCAGTCCCCTGCTGTCCTCTATGCTGAAGAGCATATAAGCATAAGTAAACTAAATTAGCAGCCTCATGGTTGCCATATACACCAGCTATTGCACATTCATCATTAAATTTATCGCTACCTGCAATCATTATAACACCTTTATAATTATTTGATTTATCTATATAACATAAGAGAATATAAATGTCATTAAATTTTATAAAAAATAATTGCTTTTTTTCATATTTAGTAGTAGTAATTTGAAAAATAATAATGAAAAACAGTATAAAGAAATCTATGGTGTTTTATGACACTTATTAAAAATAGAAAATTTGCATTAACATTATTTTGTATTGCTGCCTTATATTCAACATGGGGGGTTGTCTATCTTAGTATCAAGTTTGCACTTGTTTCTTTTCCCCCAGTTTTACTTTCAAGTATTAGATATATTTTTGCAGGCTCTATATTTTTGCTTTGGTCATTTTTCATTAAAAAAGATAGAAAACTTCCTACAAAATCAGAGTTTATCAATATTTTCTTTGCATCATGTATGATGATAGTTATAGGTGGTGCTTTTTTAAATATATCAGGGCTTTATATTAATTCTGGTACAATTGCTCTTATTATGGGTTCTATACCTTTATGGATGGTTATAGTCAGCTGGCTTATAGGTTATGATACAAAGCCTTCTGCATCAGTATTTGTTGGTTTAATTGGTGGTTTTATAGGTGTTGGAGTGCTTGCAGTATCAACAGGTATTACAGGTGGTTCTAATGCAGTATTAGGTATTATAACTATATTTATATCTATGGCTGGCTGGGCAGCAGGCTCTATATTTTTAAAACGCAGACATTCAGATATGAATATGATTAAAAGTCTTGGTTTTCAAATGGTTACTGGTGGTTTAGTCATGTTTGTTATTTCTTTTTTAATAGGGGAGTGGACTGGTTTTCATTTTTCAGAAGTTACATTAAAAGCATTTTTAAGTGTTCTGCATTTAATATTTTTTGGCTCAATTGTAGGTTATACATGTTATGTATGGCTTTTATATAATACACCAACTCATATTGCTATATCTTATGCTTATGCAGAGCCTGTTGTAGCAGTTATTGTGGGTGCCTTATTTGGCGGCGAGCCTATAAACCGCATAACTATATTTGCTTGTGTTTTTATTATAATTTCTGTATTTTTTGTAATAAGAGATAAAAGAGAGAATTAATCAAATTTTTTTTGAACTAAATATAATTATATATGTCATTTACTATATAAGAGGGATAAAATGAGTGATGCACAGGTTATTGAACGAGTTTTAGAGGGCGATACTGGTGCCTTTGAAATTTTGATATTAAAATATCAGTCGCAGATATTTTATTCTGCTGTGAATATAGTTAAAAGTAAAGAATATGCGGAAGATATTTGTCAGGATGCTTTTTTAAAAGCCTATGAAAAACTTGATACTTTACAAGACAGGGAACATTTTTACCCATGGTTAAAACGCATAGCTGTTAATCTTTCTCTTAACCACTATGAAAGAAATAAAAGAATAGTTGATATGGAAGATGAAGAAAGCGATGTGGACTATTTTGAAAAATTAACTACTGGTGAATGTCCTGAAGATTATATTATTAAAGACGAGCTTAAAAAGTATGTTAAGTTTTTTGTAGATGCTCTGCCTGACAGGCTTCGTAATGTTATTATTCTTCGTGAAGTAGAAGATTTAAGTTATGAAGAAATAGCAGAGATGTTGAATATACCTTTGGGCACTGTCCGAAGCAGGCTTTTTAATGCAAGGCAGATAATTAAAGAAAGACTTATAAAACAAGGTCTTACAGATGAAGCTTTTGCGGAGGCAAAATAAAATGGAGCGTAATATGAAACAAGAATGTGTGGATATTAAACCTCTTTTATATGCTTATATTGATAATGAACTTGCAGGTGAGCAAAGCAGTATTGTTACAAGCCATATTTCTGAATGTGAAAGCTGTAAGGCTCGTCTTGCTTCAATGTATAGAGTGCGTGATATGGTAAAATCAGTTTATGCACCAAAAGAAGATATTGATTTATCTAAAAAAATTATGGCAAATATTAAATTTAATAATAAATATGGTAAAATACAAACTACTAAAATAAAAGAAAATATTGAAGAAAAAACTGTCCATATAAATAATAATGCAAAGCAGTCTTTGCCAAAAATAGTTGCTGGTAAAGTGCTTTATATTGCAGTGGCAGCTGCAGCCATAGTGTTTGCTATTGGTGCAACTGTTACATATTTTGAAAAATCTAATCCAGTGTCTGTTGAAATGGCAAACCAGACTTATAATAATTTTGAAGATTATGTTTTAGAACATTATACAAATTCTTATGCAGGTCCATCAGCTCAGGCATCGGTGATTTCGGTAAATTTTGAAAAATGATTCGACTTATTCTATCCATAATATTGCTTTTATCAGCAGCTGGAAATGTTTTTGCTGCTGATAAGGCTGTTGTCTTTAAATGTTTAAATAAAAACAGGTATGAAGTATATTTAAATCTTCAGGATGATTATAGAGCAGATTCTTCTATGCTTGGTTCTATTTCCCGTCAGCTTTTAAGGGGCTTTTTTTCAATAGATAGAATACCTGATAAATATTACAGTGTTGAAAAAATAGATAATATTTCTTATTTTGGCTTTGATATAACACAATATACTGTTATTCCAAAGGATAAAGACAGGTTTAGGCAAATATTATGGCTTGATAACAGTGAGCGTATTGTAAAATTAGAAGTGTATGACAATGTAAATACATTAATGTTTGCTTTCAGTGGCTTTGATTATATAAATGGAGCAATGCACCGCCATCATCATAAAGGCATGGGTAATGGTATGGGCAAAGGTAAAAGAATGAAGCAAGGCACGGTGGGGGGTGGCATAGGTGAGGAACGAGAGGGTCCTAATGGTTATCGTGGAAGTGTAGCAGATAAATTTAAATTTTGGGATACTCCAGAGTTTTATTATGGGTTTAGGCATTTTCATACAACAGTTTTTAATAGAAATGTTTTTGATTTATCATTTGAAGATGGAATAAACAGATTTTCAGTATTTATAAAACCAGCAAACAGACAGATAGAGCCTGTAAGCACAATAGTTTATGGTAACTATTTATTCAGCAGAATAATAGATGATGTTGAATACACTGTATATGGAACAGTATCTTTTGGATTTATGGAAGATATAATAAATATTATCCATGAAAATATAAAAACAGTGATAGATACTGCATCACAAGGTGGCATTTTAACATCAGAAATTTATAATAAAAAATGATACCTTTCAAGGAGGAATTTTAATCAATGAAAAAATTATATTTAGCAGCAATGCTTATTTTAGCTTTTACGGTAGATGCTTTTGCTATGCCTTCTAGTTTTTCACCTGTTGTAAAAAAAGCAGCCCCTAGTGTTGTAAATATAAGCACAACAAAAACTGTTACTCGCCAGATAGACCCATTTTTTCAGGATTTTTTTGGTGGTATGTTTGGCGGCAATCATCCCTTTGGTTTTGGCAGTGGAGCACCACAGAAATATAAATCTACAGCATTAGGCTCTGGGTTTATTATTGATAGAGATGGTTATATAGTTACCAATAACCATGTAATAGAAGGTGCAGATGAAATTGTTATTAAATTTCAAGATGACAGGGAGTTTAAAGCAGAAATTATTGGTACAGACCCTCTTACAGATTTAGCACTTTTAAAAATAGATACAAAAGGTGCAAATATTACACCTATTTTATTAGGCAATTCAGATACAGCAGAAATTGGCGACTGGGTTGTGGCAATAGGTAACCCGCTTGGTCTTGGCGGTACAGTAACTGCAGGTATATTATCAGCAAAAGGCAGAGTATTAGGTGACGGACCATACGATAACTTTATACAAACAGATGTCTCTATTAATCCCGGAAACTCTGGCGGCCCGCTTATAAATATGGATGGGGAAGTTATAGGTATTAATACAGCAATTATACAGTCAGCTCAAGGTCTTGGGTTTGCAGTGCCTGTAAATATGCTTAAAAATATTCTTCCTAAACTTAAAAAAGAAGGTAAAGTATCAAGAGGCTGGGTAGGTATAGTTATGCAGCCACTTGACGAACAGCTTGCGGCTTCATTTGGTTTATCTGATACTAAAGGCGTATTAATAGCAGATGTAACAAAAGGCGAGCCGGGGGATAAAGCAGGTCTTAAAGCTGGTGATGTTATTATTGCAGTTGACGGTAAACAGGCACAAACTTCAAGAGAGCTTGCTGGCATTATTGGTTCAAAAAGTCCAAATGAAAGAGTTGTTTTAACAATTATTCGTGATGGCAAAAGGCAGAATATTACTGTAAAATTAGGTGAAAGACCTGGTAATAACCAAATTACTTCAAATTATTATGGTACTCAGCCAAAACAAAGAAGTGGCGATATAGTTGTAAAAAATATTGACCAGCAGCAGGCTAGAGATTTAGGCATATCAAATGGTGTTGTTATTACAAACCTTAATAAAGATACTCAAGCTTATAAAAAAGGCTTAAGAGAAGGCTATGTGATAGTTCTTTTAAATAATAAGCCTGTTACTAATGCAAATGATTTTTACAGAATATATGATAAAATAAAAAAAGGTGATTTAATGGCTGTAAAAGTTGTATTACCTAACGGCTCAAACTTTATAGCATTTGCAAAATCAGAATAATTTTGCTGCCTGCTTTTTACATCAGGTAATTTATTATAACTAATATAAACTTAATATACTGCACTTATATTTATATAAGTGCAGTTTTTTTAAATAAGCCCAGATAAAGATGTTTATATTAATATTTGAGCCTGTATCAAATTTTGTTATAACCTTTATTTATTATACTTTTATTGCATATTTACTAAATAAAATATTTAAATTATTTTGGTATATTATAGCCTTTATTTACTATATACCAGCTTATAGCTTCGCCAGCTTTCTTTTTATCCCAGAATATACTAGCTGTATTTATATCATTTTCATTTTTTTCTTCGCTCTCAAAATATTCAATATCTGCACCATTAAAAATATATCTGCCATTTGCTATAGACTGTGCACCTATAGCAATTCTTTCGTTATCTGCTTTTTCGTTTTTATTATCTGTCACAAGGCTTTGACCAAAAGAGTGGAATTTATAGCCTTTATGTGCAGTAATAGCTGCAATAGTAGGCACAATATCTTTATGGCTTCCTGCTGTATATTTTAGTTTATATTCACTAACTCCACTGCCGTATATTATCAAAGGTATAGAAGTGGATGTAAATATTTTTCTATTAGGGTTAGGGTAGCTTCTGTCAAAATGGTCACCTGTAACAAAGAAAATACTGTCAGGATATTTTGCATAAGTTTTCTTAATAAAATCAGCAACACTTTTAATTGAATATTCTGTTACCGTTAAAATTTCTGGTGTTATTCCTTGAAATCTTTTTTCTTTTGGATAGTTAGTATCAAGAAAAATTCTGATTTTTTCTGTATCAATATTATAGTATTTTTTAGTATCTATATCGTAAGGCGGGTGGTTAGATGCAGAAAGTATCATATTAAATGTAGGTTTGTTATGGTTTTTATCAAGGTTTTCAAGTATAAAGTTAAACCCTTCACTATCATATATACCCCATGTACTTTTCTGCTTATTATGTATATTTTCCATACCATAGCTTTTATTAAAGCCCTGAGATATAGTGTAAGTGCCTATTTTACGCCATGCAGAGCTTCCAAAATAATAAAAGTTTGTATCATATCCTAAATCTTTAAATATTTTGCCAGTAGAAGAATCAAAACATGGTATTTTGCCAGTCATTTCGCTTACTGGGAAATATGTGCCGTAAAGCCCTGTAATCATCATATCCATTGTTTCTATTGTACCATATCCGTTTTGTATAAATACTGGCACTTTTAATCCATCTTTTGAATTTGCAAGTGCAGTTAACTCACTTCCAATCCCCCCCCCGTTTATAAATTCTTCTGATAAATGATAATCTGAAAGTGATTCCATAATTATTAAAAATATGTGTTTAGCATTACTTTTACCATTATATAAAACTTCCTGTTCCATTAAACTGCTGATATTATCCTGATTTATATATTTATCACCAAAATATATTTGCATAACCTGCTGAATAGTTTTACCGCCTGCATATTTTTCAAAACTTTCTCCTTTTATATCTTTATAGGCTCTATATACTCTGTCTAAATCATGCAGAGCACCGGGAGCTGCTTTTTTAAGGAAATTATTTTCTGGAAGTTTTACAATATAGCTTAAATCACCGCCCTGTAGATTAAATGTAGAAGATGTAGTAAGTATTAAAACATAAAGTAATAAAATACCTAATGGCACAGCTTGTTTTATAGAAACAGATTTATTAATATTTTCTATTTTTTTATATATTTTATTATATATAAATACAGCAATAGCAGTTAAAATAACAGATGCTGTAATTTTTGGCAGTGCATTATAGTCACTATTTAGTGCAGTATGAAATATAGCAGACTGGTCATCATATATTACACCAAGCAGTATAATATTAAAAGTATCATTAAAAATGCTGAAATATGTATCATTTACAAATGATGCAATTATCACGATATATGATATTATGGATGTAAAAACAATAATCACAGGTTTCTGTGCCTTTTTTATAAATGAAAATGCAATATATAATACAGCAAAAATAAAAGCAGCAGGGGCAGCAAGTCTGCCATCATATCTAAGACCTGAAAAAAGTGTCTGCATTATATCTAAAAATGGCAGTGAAGCAGAACCATATGCTCCAGTAATAGCAGAATTTAAGATACCAGAGTTTATAATAAAACCTATTCTGCACAGTCCAAAGATAATTAAAAGATAAATAAGAAATGTAGTAATTTGAATATATGTTTTAAGAATTTTATTTCCCATGTTTTTCTCTCAAAAAATTTATTAAATAAACATTATATAAAAATTTACAAATATAGCAACTATTATATTTTTTTGTTTTCTTTTTACAAATATTAGTGTAGTATAACAGGATATTAAGTGTTTGGTGGATATATGTTTCGCAGCTCATTAATCTTACTATTATTATGTATTATTCCATTTATAGTATCAGGACAAAATAAGCCATCAGTCTCTTCCATTAAAGAG
>CAJUJZ010000065.1 GCA_910586745.1 uncultured Mucispirillum sp.
GCTCAGTATGACATGTGAACTTATCCAAAAATCCTAATTATCTCTTATTACAGCAGTCAAAAAATATATATTTATTAAATTTTATTCATATCTATTTGCTGGTTTTGATTATTTCCACAGGTTTATAATATTTTTTACATTCTTCATTAATACCGCTTCTGCATTCTGCAATCACATTTTTATCTGATAAAAATTTATCTGCAATATCTTTATAATTCTGAAAATCAATACTGTTCTGCACATCAACTAATGATGTATCAAATAAAGCAAGTTTCTCTTTTGCAAGCATTAAAGCAGTTTTATTATCTTTGTTTACAAGGCTGTCATCAGCACCGCATGCAATCAGCATCATAGTAATAATTTTATTGCCGTTTGCTGCTGCCTCCATTAAAAGAGTATTCTGTTTTTCACCATACCTTGCATTGATATCTGTTTTTGTATTATTAAGCAGTGCTGCAAACACATCATTTTTATTATATGGAGCTTTTGCACAGTAAAAAAGTGCTGTATTATTATCTTTATCTTTAATATCTACATCTGCTCCACCGCTTATTAATTCAAGCACTAAATCATAACTTTCATATTTGCCGCCTGCTGCAATATGTAAAGGTGTTCTGCTGTCATTATCTTTTACATTTGGGTCTGCTTTATTAGCTATCGCAAAGTTTACCACACTGCGAATATAACCCTGCCCTTTATTTTCATTACTTTGCTCTTTTACAAGTATATGAAGCAGACTGTTATACTTATCCCAGTTAAGGGATGCCTGCTTTTCTATGAAAATATTTGCAAGACGAACCCTGTTTATCTGGTCTTTTGACTGGTCAAAACTATTTATTACATAATATATTAAATCAGGCTCAAGGCTTATTTTTGCACCACTTGCTATTAGTTTCATAAATACATCAGGATTGCCGCCTTTTGCTGCATAATAAACTGGATAGTGACCTTGTATTTTATTATTAACATCAAGGTCAGCAACAACTGCTTTTTCCACAAGAGAAACATCGCCAAACTCTGCACCAAGCATTAAAAGGCTTTCTTTATCTGAAAGCTCTAAATATGCAGTGGTATTGTCAAAATGGTTTGCTTTTGCAATATCTAATGGAGTTTTGCCCTTTTTATTTTTTATTTTTCTATCAGGACCGCCTGTTAAAATAGATTTAACATTATCATTCATTGCAGCAATATGAAGCGGAGTATTGCCATCTGTATTCTGAATATTTATATCCGGCTTATATTTTGAATATATTTGATAATAATCCTGTGGCTTAATATGAAGTATAGTATTGCCATGGCTGTCTTTTGCATTAATATCTGCCTCATTTTCCATTAATATACTTATACTTTCTTTCACATTCGCCATACCTATTGCATCAGTATACTGATATACATAAAAAAAAGGCGTTTTTTTGCCTGCATCTCTTGCAGAAACATCTGCACCCTTAAATAAAATATATCTTAAAAAACCTGCATCATGGTCAGGTCTTGCAAGAGCTGCCATTAATGGTGTTATCTTATCCTTTCCAGAATGAGCATTAATGTCTGCACCATTATCTATTAAAAACCTTGCCATATCAAAATAACCAAGAGAAATAGCAGTATAAAGCAGTGTATTATTATTGCCGTCAAGTTTATTAATATCTGCACCATTTTTTATAAGCAGGGAAACAAGCTGGCTTTTATTTGCTTTTACAGCTTCAAAAAGCGGACGGCTTTTATTATCATTTAATATATTCATATCTGCATGATATTTCTTTAAAAGATTAATCGCATTTTCATTAGATGTAAAAAATACTGCAGGGTATTTATCAGGGTCTGCACCTTTTTCTAAAAGCACTTCCGCCATATCAAGATGGTTTAAATAAAATGCATAAGCAAGGGGTGTAATCTCTTTATAATGATTAGCATTACTCTGCTTTATAGAAACTAATCCAAGCTGATTTATATTAATCTCTTTAAGAGACATAAGAAGATTAAATATATCATTTTCCCTGCCTGCTATTGCAATATGCAAAAGAGTCGTTTTACCAATTGTTTCATTATCTTTAATAACACTGTATAAAAGGTTTGGATTAGTACCGTTATCAAGTATAAGTTTTACTATATCATGCTCTCCATTAAACACTGCCTGAACAAGCTGATTTTCCTGCTCTGAAAGCAAATCATCATTTGTAAACTGATAACCACCACTGGCATCTTCTGCAGTATGGTTTGTGAGCATTTCCTGATGTGCTGCTGTATAACCATCATCTTCTTCAAAATAATCATCTGCTGTATTTTGAGCAAAGATGCTGCCTGCATATAAAAAAATAGATATTATTAAAACTATATACTTTTTAACCACATTAGCTCCATATTGACTACTACAACTAAATTAATATATATGACAAAAAAATACAATGAAAAATTCAATATTAATTTCAATTACATATATATTCTTTATCTATGCAGATAATTATTAAAATTATACTGTTACAACTAAATTAACAGCATATATTCACTGCCATTATATAAAGCAATAAAAAAGCCTGATAAGGCTAAACTGCATTATCAGGCTTAAAATATTATATAATTATTTATAATTATTCTGCTGTATAATCATAACCCATATATCCAAACTTACCTGATAAAATTTGGGCAGCTTCTATTAAAAGCGGAGCTATTTCATTTTCTATTCTTTCCATACTCATGCGGACTTTTGGACCAGATACACTTATACCTGCTATTACTTTACCCATAAAATCAAGTACTGGGGCAGCAACACAGTGAACATCATTTTCATATTCTTCTAAATCAAGAGCATATCCACACTCTCTCACATTTGTAATATCTTTTAAAAGTTCATCTATATTAGGTATAGTTTTATCAGCTAACTTTCTAAATTCTTTATTTTCATAAAGGGAAGTAATCTCTTTATCGTTGAGTGTAGAAAGCTGAGCTTTACCAATAGCTGTTGCATAAGCAGGACCTACATTACCTATACGAGGCATTACTCTAACAGGCTCATCTGTTTCTATAACATTTAAATAAACCACATTACCATGACGAAGCACACCAATATATGTAGATTCATTTAATTTATTTTTTAAATCAGTTAATACTTGATTAGAAATATCTATAAGGTTTAGTTTATTAATATATGCCTGAGAAATCTGGAATGTTTTAACACCCAGACGGAAGTTGCCTGTATATTTATTATGTTCCACATACCCATACCTTTCAAGGTTAGCTAAAAGCTTATTAACATTACTTTTTGTAAGCTCTAATGTAGAAACTATTTCACTCATGGAAAGCTCATGCTCGCAGTTACCTAAAAGTTCTAAAATATCTATTGCATTGCTAACAGCCTGAACAGCATACTCAGACTTTTCTCTCTTGACTTTATTTTTTTCAACCCGCATATAAGCCCCCAAATATTTTACAATTATAAAACAATATTTTAAGTTTATTATATACTATTCCTATTATATTATTCTTGTCAAGTAATAAATATTTTATATACAATTTTTCATATACTTTTACACAAAAAATATACAGTATGCTTATAAAATATACTGCATAGTATATAAAAATATCTTAGGCTGTTTTAAAATCAATACACTGAAGCAGATAGATATATTATATTACAGTTAATGATATTTTTATGCAATATTATGATACTTTTACCCATTGAAAAATAT
The DNA here is from genome assembly GCA_910586745.1 of uncultured Mucispirillum sp. Classification (GTDB taxonomy): domain Bacteria; phylum Chrysiogenota; class Deferribacteres; order Deferribacterales; family Mucispirillaceae; genus Mucispirillum. The sequence goes on from CAJUJZ010000065.1 coordinate 3,684, forward strand.
GAGTGCACTTATATAATTGCATAAGAGGTGAATAATGAAAAAAATTTTATTATTTTTATCAATTTTGATTATTTCTGTTATGGAGGTATTTGCAGTGGAAACTAAAAATAATGGAAGCTGGGATAAAACATTTAAAAAAAGTAATAATGTAACAGTGGAAAAAGTATATTTCAAAAACAGATACGGTATTACATTGGCAGGTGATTTATATGTACCTAAAAATATTGATAAGTCAAAAAAATACCCTGCTATTGCAGTAAGCGGCCCTTTTGGTGCAGTAAAAGAACAGGCTTCTGGGCTTTATGCACAGAGAATGGCAGAAAAAGGCTTTATTACTCTTGCTTTTGATGCATCCTTTACTGGAGAAAGCTCTGGCGAGCCAAGAAATACGGCTTCCCCTGATATTAATACAGAAGATTTCAGTGCTGCTGTTGATTTTTTAAGCAATTATAAATATGCAGATCCTGAAAAAACAGGCATTATTGGTATATGCGGATTTGGCGGTTTTGGACTAAATGCTGCTGCAGTTGATACAAGAATAAAAGCTGCAGTTATTTCTACAATGTATGATATGAGCCGTGTTAGAGCTAACGGCTACTTTGACAGCCTTGATGAAAAAGGCAGATACCGGTTAAAGCAGACTTTAAATAAGCAGAGAACAGAAGATTTTAAAAAAGGCATATATAAAGGAGCAGCAGGACTGCCTGATAAATTAAACGGCAAAGAAGAACAGTTTGTAAAAGATTATTATAACTATTACAAAACGCCCCGTGGCTATCATAAACGCTCCATTAACTCTAACGGTGGCTGGAATATGACATCATCACTTTCTTTTATAAATATGCCTATACTTGCTTACAGTAATGAAATACAAAATGCAGTGCTAATTATACATGGCGAAAAAGCTCACAGCAGATATTTCAGTGAAGATGCCTTTCAAAAACTAAAAGGCAGTAATAAAGAACTGCTTATTATTAAAAATGCAAACCATGTGGATTTATATGACAATATGGAAAAAATACCATTTAATAAGATAGAAGAATTTTTTCATACTTACTTAAAATAATAAGCCTGCTGATTTAGTGATTGATATTTTATATACAAATTGATATAGTAAGCAGTAATCAATATGTGTAAAGAATAAAGAGGTAAAAATGAGTGCAAAAGTTTATTATTCAAGTATGAAATGCAATATGAACCAGTCACCGCTGAATAAAATTAAAAAACTTATTAATAAATGCGGTGTTACAGATATTTATGGTAAAAATGATATTACTGCTGTAAAACTTCACTTTGGAGAATACGGCAACACTGCATTTCTTCGCCCTATATATCTTCGTCCTATATTAGAAACTCTTAACAGAATTGGTGCTAAGCCTTTTTTAACTGATACAAATACATTATATGTAGGTATGAGAACAAACTCTGTAGACCACCTGCATAATGCAAACTTAAATGGTTTTGGATATTCTACTCTGCAGACTCCAATTATTATTGCAGACGGCTTAAAAGGTGAGCTTTATACTCCACTTGATGTACCAAACGGTATAATATATAAAAATGCTAAAATTGCTTCAGCTGTTGCAAGTGCAGATAAATTATTAGTAATAAACCACTTTAAAGGCCATGAAATGACAGGTTTTGGCGGTGCAATGAAAAATCTTGCTATGGGATGTGCAAGCCGTGCTGGTAAAAATGAAATGCACTCAAGTGTACGCCCTGTTGTAGACCCTGAATTATGCACAGCCTGCGGAAGATGTAAAATGGCTTGCGATGCTGGTGCTATTACAATATCTAAACATGCTTCTATTAATGATAAATGTGTTGGATGTGCAATGTGTATATCCGCATGCCCAGAACATGCAATTGGCACTGATTTTAATGTTGCCTGCGATACATTGCAACAGAAAATTGTAGAATATGCAGCAGCAGTTCATAACCATTTTAAAGAAGTTATATATGTAAGTGTACTCACTTCTATTGTGCCAGCATGCGACTGCCACGGTGGAAACGATGCTCCACTTGTACATGACTTAGGTTTTATGGCATCAACAGACCCTGTCGCTATTGATAAAGCAAGCTACGATTTAGTATGCAAAACAGCAGGAAAAGATGTATTTCAGGAAGCATGGCCTCACTTAAATCCACAGGACAGCTTTGCTCATGCTAAAAAAATAGGCTTTGGAAATACTGAATACGAACTTGAAACTGTAAAATAAATCAAATTAATAAAAAATTCATAATATAAAAGTGCTGGAAAATATAAGTTTTCAGCACTTTTTTATATTTAAAACTTTATTACATATTTATAATTATCTAAAAAATCAATACTAAAACACTTAATACTTTATCATGCTGTAAAATTATCATAAAAAAAGGGGCTTACACCCCATAATATCATATTTCAAATTAAAAGGTTTAATTTCTACCTGCAATTTGTTCTGAAAGTCTGTTATTTTCCTGCAGCATTTCATTAATCTGTTTAGTGGAAGATGCGGTTTTTTCTGCCAGCTTCCTTACTTCATCTGCAACAACTGCAAACCCTCTGCCATGCTCTCCTGCTCTTGCTGCCTCTATTGCGGCATTAAGAGCTAAAAGGTTAGTCTGGTTTGCTATATCATCAATAACTTTAATAATGCTTGTAATATCATTTAAATTTTTAGCTGCAAGCTCTGATTGAGATTTTTCAATTTCTCTCATTCTTGCTTCGCTTTTTAATGCTTCTATATTGCTTAATACACCTACAATTCTTAACGGGCTGCCATGCTCATCACTCTGCCTTTTACACTGCAGCCTAAACCATTCATATTCTCCCTTATTTACTGTTTTCATTCTACATTCAATATCAAAATAATATTTAGTATCGCTGCTGTGCAGAAGTTCATCAACAGCCTTTTCAACAGCTGACAAATCATCTCTATGGATAACACTAAATAATGTTTTTATATTATTATCAAGAGTTTCTTCTGCATTGAAGCCTAAAAGCTCTTTAAAACGCATAGACCACCAGAACCTGTTCTGACTATCTGAAATATTTTTTGAATTATCATAAAGTCTGGCACTCCATACACCATCACTTACCATATTCTGAGAATAATCAAATCTGACAAGAGTTTTTTCAAGCTCTATTTTATTTGTTCTGTCTTCATCAATATCTGTTAATGAGCCGCCAATTATTAATGGGCTGCCTGATGCATCTCTTTTTACAGTGCCTGATGTTTTAAACCATCTATATTCACCGCTTTTTAACTGCAGTCGGTATATTACATCATAAGGTGTTTTGCCTGTTTTATCTGACAAAGATGCACGAAAAGCAGCAAATATTGCATCATGTTCATCTGGGTGTAGTTTTAATGACCAGCTTCCTAATACATTAGGAAAATCTTCCTTATCTTTATAACCTAACATTCTTCTGAATTTATCTGACCACATAAAAGGGGTGTCTATATTGATTTTACCATCTTTTGGATAGTGCATATACCATAGTCCATCGTTAGATGAATCTACCATTAATTGATTTTCTTCTAAAGCTGTCTTAACTTCATCAAGCTCTTTTTTAAATTCTTCTTCAGCTGCTTCAATCTGCTCTATACTGACATTTTCACTCCGCTGGTCAGTTTTATTTAAAATAGAAGATAAAAGCTTTGGTATAGCTTCATATTTACCAAGAAATAAGTGTTTATTTTCCTCCACTTTATCAGAACTGCCTGTTGCATTAACATCTTCTAAAATGTGTATAATATCATCAAGTATTTTTTCTTTATATGCACCGCTGCCAAACATAAACTCATCTCCTTTTTGCAGAAACACCATAAACAAGATAAAAAACACCTGTTTAACACTTTTAGTATATAAGAAAGATGCCTGTTTGTCAATCAAAAACAAAAATAAAATATAACATTGTTAGGAATTATTTATTTTTTCGTTTAAAATATATTCATATACTCTTTCAGCCAGTTCCTTTGGCAGCTTGCCATAATCTCGTATCATATTGACAGATAACTCTTTTCTTGTATGGATATCTGGAATTGCAGTTAAAAGCTGTTTTAATCTTTTCTCTCCCATACCTGAAATATTTAAAAGTGGTGACTTAGATATATTTTTCAAAGCAAGGCTTCTTGAATATGTTATTGCAAAGCGGTGCGATTCATCTCTTAATCTTTGGATAAAGTGTAAAAGAGGATCATTTTTACGCATAATAACAGGGTTTTTCCTGTTTGGCAAATGTATCTGTTCAATAGTATCTTCAAAATCATGCTTTTGCGGACGCAGTGACCTGCTTTTGCTGATTGATATAAAAGGTGCAGTAATACCAGCATTTTCAGCCGCTTTCATGGCAGAATTAAGCTGACCTGTACCGCCGTCTATAATATATAAATCCGCCTCATCATCACTGCCTTCTCTTATATTTTCCCCTTTTCTGCTGAAAAGTTCGCTCATAGATTGAAAATCATCGTTTTCAGCAGACTTAATTCTGTATTTTTTATAATACAGTTTTGCAAACTCTCCATTTACTGCCACAACAGATACCCCTACAGTAAAATTGCCGCCCAGATGGGAAATATCCACACATTCCACTCTTGATACTTTTTCTACTCCAATCAATTCTGCAAGCCTTGCTGACACATCTTTTCGTTCCCCTACTTTTAAAAGATACTGTTCTGTCTGCAGTTCTGCATTTTTTTGAGCAAGAGAAATAAGACCTTGTATGCCCCGCTTTCTAATGTGTACTTTTTTACCTGCCATAAGGGATAGAACTTCTTCTAATGTTTCATTATATTCTTCCTCATCTCCTTCTAATGCAATAAACTCTGGAAACTGCCTCGTGTTTGAATAAAACTGCATAACAAATCTTTCCAAAAGCTCATCTTCTGTATCTGAAAAAAAGTGAGTAGATACACCAATCATTCTGCCACTTCGTACAAATATCTGTGTAATACCTGTTACTCCAGAAATAGAATGTTTATAGAATACATCAATATTTCTTTCATCACTTATATTTGTAACAGACTGTTTAGAAAAAAGCTTATCAAGAGATAGTATTCTATTCCTTATTTTGAGGGCTTCCTCAAAAGCAAGATTTTTTGCATATTCTTTCATTTGGGAAGTCATAAGCTCTTTTACTTCTTCTACATTGCCTTTAAAAAAACTTTTTATAGACTGGACTGTTTTCATATAATCTTCGTGGCTGATTAAGCTTTCACAAGGGCCTGGACATTTTTTTATCTGGTATTTTAAGCAGATTTTACCTTCTTTTAACCTAAATGATGAACATGTTCTAAGCGGAAAGACTGTCTGCAGCATTTCTATAATATGCTTCAAATCCCCCACATTTACAAAAGGACCAAAATATACTGCATTTTCATCCTGAGTATTCCTTGTTAAAATAAGCCGTGGATATTCTTCATGAGTAAGTTTTACATAAGGGTAGCCTTTAGAATCTTTTAAAAGAATATTATATTTAGGCATTTCTGTTTTTATAAGATTTGCTTCTAATAAAAAGGCTTCCACTTCATTTTCTGTAATAATAGTTTTTACATTTGATGCTTGGATAAGCATTTTTTCAGTTTTAATTGTTTTCTCGCATGCATTAAAGTAAGAAGAAAGCCTGTTTCTTAAATTTTTTGCTTTGCCTACATATATTACTCTGCCTTTAGCGTCTATAAACATATAGACACCGGGCTTTTGAGATATATCTGAAAGATTAATTTGAAATTTTGGTTTTGCCAAAGAAATTAACTCCTGTAATCTGCATTGATTTTAATATAATCCTGAGTTAAATCGCATGTATAAAATTTTGTCATACTGCTGCCAGCATGTAAATCTAAAGTAATTGTATACTGCATTTCTTTCATAATATTATATGCTTTTTCTTCTAATGAATAATCTATAATTTTACCGTGTGCAACATAGTGCATATCATTAAAATAAATATCTGTCTTATCTGGGTTAAACTTTGCACCACTTGCACCAGCTGAAGACATAAGCCTGCCCCAGTTTGGGTCACAGCCTGCAAACATTGTTTTTACAAGCGGCGAATTAGCTATTTTTGATGCACACAGTTTTGCTTCTTCATCATTTGCCGCATTTTTTACTTCGATAGTAATCATTCTGTTTGCACCTTCACCATCAAGAGCAATTTGGCGTGCAAGATAATCCATTATATAAAGAAGTCCTGCTTTAAAATCTTCATAATAATCATCACTTACTTTTGTGCCACTCATACCATTGGCAAGTAAAAGAACAGTATCATTTGTACTCATATCACCATCAACAGTTACTCTGTTAAAAGTTACTTCTACACATTCATTTAATGCTCGTTGTAAAAGGTTTCTGTCTATCAAAGCATCAGTTGTAATAAAAGTGAGCATTGTAGCAAGGCTTGGTGCAATCATACCAGCCCCTTTTGTACAGCCGCCTATAGTTAAAAGGCCTGCTTTTGTTTCCACACATACTGCAGTTTCTTTTACTGTAGTATCTGTTGTCATAATTGCTTTTGCAAAGTTAAGACCATTATCATCCGCAAGTCCGTCTATTAAAACATCTTTAACATTTATTATTTTTTCTACAGGTAAAGGAATACCTATTACACCTGTTGATGCTATTAATACATTATCACTTTTTACATCTAAGCCTGCTGCATAAGTTTCTGCAATTTTCTTACAGTTATTAAGGCCTTCTGCACCAGTGCAGGCATTAGCATTTCCAGAGTTTGCAAATACTGCTGAAACTTTGCCGCCTTTTTTTAATATTTCTATATCGTATAAAACAGGGGCAGCTTTTACCACATTACTTGTAAAAACAGCAGCTAATTCACAAGGCTCATCACTGAAAATTAAACCGCAGTCATCACGCTCTGCTTTTTTACCTTTTATATCACCATTAGCTGCAGCTGCCCTGAAACCAGCTGGTGTTGTTACTCCACCATAGCTTACTTTACCTAACATATTATCCTCCTTATTAAAAAATACTAAAGCTACTTTTCTTTTTCCTACCTACTCGGTCGGGAAAAGATAGCTCTCGCAAAAAAAATGCTCGTCCATGTATTTTTTAAAATAACGGAATGCCCGAATAAATCGTCATCCCCAGCCACTTTTTCTGATTCCTCCCTATTCGGTTGGGAAAAAGTGTCCTCGCAAAAATCGCTCGCCTTACGCTTCGCGTCGCTTAATCCTGAAGCTCTTATCTATACTCCTTATTAAAAAATAAAGCCTGTATTTTTAAATAATGATCAATTTATCTAATTAATTTATTATATTAAACCAGTTGTTTCCTCAATATTCTGCATTATATTAAAGCACTGCACAGCCTGACCTGATGCACCTTTTAAAAGGTTATCAATAGCAGAAACAATTATGGCTGTATCATCTTTTTTATATATGCCAATATCTATAAAGTTAGTGTTTGCCACATATCTTATAGCAGGTATTGTATCTTTTACCCTTACAAAATATCTGCCTTTATATTTTTCTCTTATCGTATTTTCAAGCTCATCTTTTCCAGCTTTTGTTTTAAAATATATTGTGGATAATATACCACGGTTTACAGGCAGTAAATGTGGTGTAAATATTACATGTGTATTTTTTTGTGCAGCTGATAAAATAAAATCAATTTCAGAATTATGACGGTGAGAAAATATGCCGTATGGTTTTAAATCTTCATTAGCTTCACAGAATATATTAGTAAGGCTTGGTTTTCTACCTGCACCGCTTACTCCAGATTTACTGTCTGCTATAATAAAAGTATTATCATCAATCAAGCCGCTTTCAAGCAGTGGATAAAGTGGAGTAATAATAGATGTTGGGTAGCAGCCTGCTCCTGCAACAAGTGAAGTTTTCTGTATTTCTTTTGTAAAAATTTCTGCCTGACCATAAACTGCTTTTTCTAGCAAGTGGCTTGCAGTATGAGCTGTGCCATATACTTCTTCATAAATATTTTTATCTTTTATACGAAAATCAGCACTTAAATCTATAACTATTTTGCCTTTTTCATATAAAAAATTTGCTGTTTCCATAGCTGTTTTATGGGGAAGACATAAGAAAAAAACATCTGCTTTTTTTGATACTTCTTCTATATCATTTTTAAATAATATCATATCACATACACCCTGCATTGAAGGGTATATTTCAGAAAACGGCTTTCCTGCATAGCTTTCTGATGTGATTACTGATAAATCCAGCTGGCTGTGCCTTGTAATTATTTTTACAAGCTCCACACCTGTATAACCTGTTGCACCAATAATACCTGCACGCATAACTTCTCCATTAAAATAAAATGATTAATTTGTTATTTATATAATTTATTTCAGTAAAAATAAATAGAAATATTTATAAAATTTATTTATACTTGAAAAAAATATATAATGAATTGTGGTTTAAAAATTTCACTAGCGAAGTTTTTATTATTGTTTAATAAATATCTTCATGAGCCTGATAAGCAGGCGAAGGAACTATATTGTAAATATTGCACCACACTCTAATTTGATGCAGAAAGTAAAAATTTGTATAATATAGAT